>QMIW01000023.1 GCA_024434165.1 Chloroflexota bacterium
CCTCGCGGAGACCAAACGCGTCGTCATCGTGGATACCTCCAACGAAATCGGCGGCGACGGCGACGTGCCGCACCCCGCTGTGGGCAAGGCGCGCCGCATGCAGGTCCGCGAGCCGATGCTCCAGCACGAGGTAATGATCGAAGCGGTCGAAAACCACAACCCCGAAGTCATCGTCATTGACGAGATCGGGCGCGAACTCGAAGCCCTCGCCGCGCGCACCATCGCCGAACGCGGCGTGCAGCTCATCGGCACGGCGCACGGTCAGACCCTCGAAAACCTCCTGCTCAACCCCACGCTCAGCGACCTCGTCGGCGGCATCGAAGCGGTGACTCTTTCGGACGAAGAAGCCCGCCGCCGCGGCACGCAGAAGACCGTCCTCGAACGCCGCGCGCCGCCCACCTTCGACGTGCTCATCGAAATCCAAACCCGCGACCGCTTCACCATCCACCAGGACATCATGACCGCGGTGGATGCGCTTCTGCGCGATACGCCCATCCCGCCGGAGGTTCGCACGAGGGATGAATCGGGGGAGATCAAGATCGAACGGGCGGCTCCGCTCAAAGTCAAGGGGGAGGCGGCGAAGACCCCGCTTCGTACCCGGCGTCAAGCGGTTCCATCGTCCACTGAAATTTCATCCACGCCGATGCAGGGTCCGCACGCGGGCGCAAAGTTGCAGACCATCCGCATCTTCGCTTACGGTGTGGCGCGAAACCGACTCCAGCAAGCCGCCAAGCGGCTCGGCGTGCCTGCTGTGATGGTGACCGAGGTGAACGAAGCCGATGTGCTCGTGACCCTGCGGACGTATTACCGCAACCGCGAGCACACCATCATTGACGCGGAGTCGCGCGGCATGCCGATCTATGTGCTGCGCGCGAACTCGGTTTCGCAGGTGGAACAGTTCGTCAGCGACCTGTACAGCCTCACCGAACACGCCCCGCGCGACAACATGGACGATGTCCGCGAGCAGACCCAGCAAGCCATTGCCGCCGTGCTGAACGGCGAGCGCTTTGTGGATCTGCCGCCGGGTCCGTCGCTCGTGCGCAGGCTCCAGCATGAAATGGCGCGCAATGCCGAGCTGGTGAGTCACTCGTATGGCAAGGAGCCGCGCAGGCATGTGAGGATATTTAGGGAATAGAACATGGTGAATAAGGAATAGGGAGCAGGCATGTTCTGCTCCCTATTTTTTATGTTACCATTCGCACATCCTATTCACTTAAACCTGTTCAAGTTGCCACCCTCCAATAGATTTTCTAGGTTCCCGCCCAAAGCCCTCACCCTGCCCTCTCCCGATGGGAGAGGGGGAAGTCATCCCAGAATATATAACCTTGTTTGGGTGAGGGAAGCCGCTTGAAACCAAGGCAGCAACTCGGGTTAAACCTATTCACTAAACTATGTTCATCACCCTCGAAGGTCCCGAAGGCTCGGGCAAAACATCCCACATTCCCCATCTCGTGGAATTCCTGCGCGAGAAGGGCTGCACCGTCTTCCCCACCCGCGAACCGGGGGGGACGTCCATCAGCGAGCAGATCCGCGACATTTTGCACGATATGAAAAACGCGGAAATGCACCCGCGCACCGAGACGCTGCTCTACCAGGCGGCGCGCGCCCAGATCGTGGAGCAGGTCATCAAGCCGCGCCTCACGGATGGCGAAATCGTCATCTCCGACCGCTACTATGATTCCACGATTGCCTATCAAGGCTACGGGCACCAGCAGAACCTGGACGACATCCGCGCGCTGGTCAAGTATGCCACCGGCGGCTTGACTCCCGATTTGACGATTTTGCTCGATCTCGATGTGGAAGTGGGGCTGAAACGCAAAACGCAAAACGCGGCGGAATGGAACCGCCTCGATGCTTATACGGTGGAATTCCACAGGCGCGTCCGCGCGGGGTATTTGGAGATGGTCAAAGCCGAGCCGAAGCGCTGGGTCATCGTGGACGCGGGGCAGGCATGGGAGTCCGTGCAGGCGGAGTTGAGAAAGGTGATAATTAGGCGATTGAAGGAGGCAGGTTGATTTTTATAAAAACAAGGCTATACTGGCGGTATAACAAAAGGTATAACCATGACTATTGTAAAAACAGCCATCTCAATTCAAAAATCGCTCTTTCAACGAGCAGAAGAAATCGCAAAGGAAATGAAGATTTCCAGCAGCCGATTGTTTGTTCTGGCTGTCGAAGACTTTATCCGCCGTTATCAAAACCAGTTGCTGTTGGATGAAATTAACAGCGTTTATTCTGACAGCCTCGAGCAAAATGAAGAGGATGACTTCCGCGGAATTCAGCGGAAGTCGCTGAATTCTGCTGGAGACAAGGAATGGTGATCCATCAGGGGGATGTATGTTACGGCGAACAGGAAGGATCGAAATCCGGTTATACACGCCCACTTGTGGTAACTCAGAATAATGTTTTCAACCTTAGCTGGCTCAATACTGTAATTGTCTGTGCGATCACTTCAAACCTAAAACGCGCTGCTTCTCCAGGCAATGTTTTACTCGAAGAGGGCGAGGCGAATTTATCCAAAGCGAGCGTCGTGTTGGTTACTCAGGTTTTTACTGCCGATAAAGAACAATTGGGGGAATATATCGGAACCCTTTCAAAAAAACGGGTAAGGCAGATTCTAAATGGAGTGGAGCTCGTAACAGAACCGCGCGAAATCGAGTAAGAGGAGTCATGACTGACGAACAATGGATACCCGGCAATAAAAAAGAATTGATGGCTGCCATCGAGCATGAGTGGACTTTACTGATAAATCTCGCCGACTCATTGACAGATGAGCAAATGTCCACGCCTGATGCGGGCGGCTGGTCGCCCAGGGATAATCTCGCCCACCTCGCCGAATGGATGCACATCCTCATGGGCTATCACATGGACCGGCGCCCCGCGCACGAAGTAATGGGCGTTTCGGAGGACGTCACCAAAGGCTGGGATATGGAAGTCATCAACCCGGTGCTGTTCGAGCGCAATAAAAACCGCTCCCGCAGCGACGTAATGGACGGTTTGAAAACCGTTTACAATCAACTCATTGCAAAACTCGAAGCCACCCCATTCGAAGACCTGCTCAAACCGCGCCACGCAGACGACCCGCAGAAACGTCCGGTTTTGTTATGGGTGTTGGGCGATACCACCGAACATTTTCAGGAACACCGCGAAACGATGGAAAAAGGAATCAGGAACGCATCATGACCGCCGACACCGAACAGGACATCAAAGGCTTGAAAGCCGCGGGCAGGGTCTGCGCGCAAGCCATGAAATTGATGATGGAAAGCGCCAGACCCGGCATGACCACCGCCGAACTCGACCAGATTGGCGAAGACTTTCTCAAGAAGGAAGGCGCAAAATCCGCGCCGCGCGCCATGTATAACTTCCCCGGCGGCACGTGCATCAGCATCGCGCCTGTCATCGCGCACGGCATCCCCGACGATCACGTTTTGCAGGACGGCGAACTCATCAACATTGACGTCTCCGCCGAACTGGACGGCTACTTCAGCGACACCGGCGCATCCATGGTTGTCGGCGCCTCCAACCCTGATTACGACCGCCTGCTCGAAGCCGCCAAAGCCACATTGATGAAGGCATTGAGCGTGGCAAAAGCGGGCAAGCCGCTCAACCTCATCGGCAAGACCATTCAGCAGGAAGCCGCCCGGCACGGCTACAACGTCATCTACGATTTGACCGGACACGGCATCGGACATCACCTGCACGAGAAGCCGTCCGCCGTGTACAACTTTCACAAGCCGGAAGACCGCCGCACTCTTAACGCAGGGCTGGTCCTCGCCATCGAGCCTTTCCTCACCACCGGGCGTGGACGCGTCGTCGAAAAACCGGACGGCTGGTCGCTCAAAACGGTGGACAACACCATCGCCGCCCAATTCGAACACACCATCATCGTCACCAGAGACGAGCCGATCATTTTGACGGCATAATGTCATTGCGGGCAATCCGGTTTTCTGTGAGACCGCTTCGCCCACTCATAACATTCCGGTAGTGGGTCTGCGTAAATGCAGAGCGAGATAGTGCCCCGCTCGACATCATTTCTTTTGACCCATCACCGACATTCCTACTCCTCCTTTAACCACCTCTTCACCGCCTCGCGCGGATGTTCGTACTTCCTCATTGCGTCCAATAATTTATCCGGCTCGGCTTCGCAGGAGATGGCTTTGCGGTGTTCCGCAAAGATGAAGCCCTCTGCCACGGCGTGGTCCATGGCGGCGAGCAGGGGCGCGTAGTAATTCTTCACATTGAGCAAGCCAACGGGTTTCTCGTGCGCGCCGGTCTGCGCCCAGGTGACGGTCTCGAAGAGTTCATCCCAGGTGCCGAAGCCGCCGGGCAGGGCAATGTACCCGTCTGCGAGTTCGTGCATGCGCGCCTTGCGCCCGTGCATGTCGGGAGCCACATCCATGCGGGTGAGACCGGTATGCGCCAGCGCGGGCGTGTTCATGGATGGGATGATGACCCCGACCGCCTCGCCGCCCGCCGAGAGCGCCCCGTTCGCCACTTCCCCCATCAAGCCGGTTTTCCCGCCGCCGTAGATGAGGCGGATTCCGTTTCGGGCGAGGGTCACGCCCATTTGGAACGCAGCAGTCTTGTAGTCCGTATGAACCGCGTCGGACGATCCGCAAAAAACGCAGATGGATTTCATGGGTCTCTTGTCTTCCCTTCTCGGAATGGTTTTCGTCAAATGTACCATAGTGTGTGCAGGTTAGAGTTATGTAAGTGCGCCCCTCAGGCGCTTGACTCACAGCCCGCGCTGGGATGAAAATATCCGGCATGGAGTATAAGGATTACTACAAAATTCTTGGCGTGGACCGCAAAGCCGGCGCGGACGAGATCCGCTCCGCGTATCGCAAACTCGCCATGAAATACCATCCCGATAAGAACCCCGGCGATAAGAAAGCGGAGGAGAAGTTCAAGGAGATCAACGAGGCGTATCAGGTGTTGAGCGACGAGCAAAAACGCGCCCACTACGACCGTCTCGGCAGCGCCTACTCCAACTTCCGCACCACCGGCGGGAGACCGGGCGATTTCCAATGGGAGGAATGGTTCCAGCCGCAGGGCGCGGGTCAGCGCGGCGGTGTGGATGACTTCTTCGGCGGCTCCGGCGGCGTGGGTGGATTCTCCGATTTCTTTCGGACCATCTTCGGCGAAGCCATGCGCTCGCAGGGACGCGGGAATCCGTTTGCGCAGGAAACGCCGGGATACGAGCAGGAAGCGCAGATCAGTTTTCGGGAAGCGTACGAAGGCGCCACCCGTCTGCTTCAGACCAACGGGCGCAAGTTGACCGTCCGCATCCCGCCTGGGGTGAAGACGGGTTCGCGGGTGCGGGTGGCAGGCGCAGGTCCGGATGGAACCGATCTCTATCTGGTGATTCGAGTCGAAGAAGATATGCGCTTCGAGCGCGACGGAAGCGACCTGACCACGACATCCCCCGTAAGCGTGTTTACCCTGATCCTCGGCGGTGATGCGGATGTGGAGACGCCAACGGGGAAAGTCAAACTGAGCATTCCCGCCGGCACGCAGCCCGATCAGATCTTCCGCCTGGCAGGGCGCGGTATGCCGCACCTGAAAGACCCGAAGACCAAAGGCGATTTATACGTGAAATTGAAAGTACAGGTTCCAAAGTATCTGACATCCAAACAACGGGAGTTGATCGAAGAAGCCTCCCGCATCAAGTTTTAGAGTTTGCAGAGGTGCAGTGAAAATGAAAAATATCATTCCAGCGTTTCTGGTTTTGATCCTTGCCGTGCTTGCCTGTCAGGCGCCTGTTCTCACCGATCAGGGCGCGCAGCAGAACAGCCAGCCCGTTCAGGTCGTTCCGACTCTTGCGCCCGCCAACGCAGAAACCGCCAACCCGGCTGCCCAGCAGGAGACGCTGGTGACGTTGTATGAAAACGTCAGCCGCGGCACGGTGGCGATCCTTACAGAGTCGGGGCAGGGCTCCGGCTTCGTCTTCGATTCGCAGGGACACATCGTCACGAATTATCACGTCATCGAAGGCGCAGCCTCCGTGGAGGTCCGTTTCACCTCCGGCTTCATGGCGTACGGCACGGTGGTGGGAACGGATTTGGATTCGGACATCGCCGTCGTCAAAGTGGATGCGCCCGCCTCGGAGCTTTTCCCGCTCCCGCTCGGCGATTCGGACTCGCTCAAAGTGGGTCAGACCGTCATTGCCATCGGCAACCCCTTTGGCTTGGAAAGCACCATGACGGTCGGCATCATTTCCGCGCTGGGGCGCACGCTCGAGTCGGAGCGCGTCAGCCCGGATGGCGTCTTCTTCAGCGCGGGCGACATCATCCAGACCGATGCGGCGATCAATCCCGGCAATTCGGGCGGTCCGCTTTTCAATCTCAACGGCGAGGTGATCGGCATCAACCGCGCCATCCGCACCACGAATTTCACCGATACCGGCGAGCCGGTCAATTCGGGCATCGGGTTTGCCATTTCCATCAACATCGTCAAGCGCGTTGTGCCGGTGCTGATCGAAGTGGGTAAATACGATTATCCGTATCTGGGAATTTCTTCAAGGGACGGGTTGAGCCTGGGGATGGTCGAGGAGCTCGGCTTGTCGCAATACACCGGCGCGTACGTCACCGAGGTGGTGCCTGGCGGTCCCGCAGACCAGGCGGGCATTAAGGCGGGCACAGAGCCCACCAGGTTCCCGGGCTTGCAAAAAGGCGGCGACCTGATCGTCGCCATTGACGGGAAACCCATCCGCACGTTCGATGAGATGCTGGCATACCTCATCACCCACAAAAGCCCCGGCGATACGGTGGTGCTCACCGTCCTGCGCGGCGAAGAGCAGGCGGATGTGACCATTACGCTGGGCAAACGCCCGTAAGTTATATTTCAAAAAAACTCCGAGGTTCTGAAAAACCTCGGAGTTCTTTTCAATCATCCAAACCGTTCCTCGCGCCACACGTCTGCGCGGTTGTGGTAGCCCGCCTGCTCCCAAAAACCGCGCCGGTCGCGCGTCATGAATTCCAGCGAGCGCAGCCACTTGGCGCCCTTCCAAAAGTACGGCGTTTCCAAATCCTCGCGCCCTGGGATGAAACCCACCACGCCGCGCAAGGGATAGCCGTGATCCGGGCTGATCGGCTCGCCGTTGAAATGCGTTGCCAGCAGGAAGTTATCCTGCATCACCACCTCCAGCGGCAGGTTGACCGTGAAGCCGTATTCCGCGTGCTGCATCACATGGGTGGCGGTGGGTTTGATCTTGAAAAAACCCTGCTCCACCAGCGCCTTGACCGAAACGCCTTCCCAGTCCGTGTCGAACTTGCTCCAGCGGGTGACGCAGTGAATGTCCATGTGGAGTTTTTGGCGCGGCAGTTGGTTGAATTCCTCCCAACTCCATCGTTTTTCCTCCTCCACCTCGCCCCACACGCGGAAATCCCATGTGGTGGGGTTGAACATCGGCACCGGCCCATAATGCAGGACGGGGAATTTCTGGGTCAACGCCTGGCCGGGCGGCAGCCGCCCTTCCGCGCGGACGCGCTCCTCCTCCTTGCGGCGGTCCAAACCTTCGAACTGGAACATAACTCACCTCGCTTAATAAAATCGGCTCTTCCGGTTCTGGCGGGAAAATCCTTACCACGAAAGGTCGCAAAGGCACATAAAGGATGTTTTTTGGGCTTTTTCCCTTTGTGCCCCTTTGTCTCCTGAATGGTCGAAAAAAAGATTCCCATTAAAAACGGTAGAGCCATAAAATCATGCAGTACCAACACTGCATAGACTCGGCATTCAGGGGTAATGTTACATCGAAATCATGAACAAATTCTTAACAAATGCTATGCCCTCTCTTTTTTCATGATCTCCTGCGAAACCATTCTTCGCCGAGACCGCACAGGAAAAGAACTGGGGCTAATTTCCTGCCGCCGCACACAGGTATTGCTTTTATAATAGCCCACTCACCTTACGCGATTTTGTCGCAGCCGCCACCCGTCAAGGCTGGATGCAGTTTCAATCAACAAGAAAGGGCCGTCCTTTGCGAAGAGTTTTCAAAGAATGCAGTTGGGCTGCCCCTGCGGTGAATGTGCGTAATGTGAGATAATAGATTTTATCCGAATTAACTTGTTTATCCACGAAGTTCACGAAGAAACACGAACTTCTTTCGCATTTCGTGAAAATTCGTGTTCTTCGCGGATGATTTTTTGTTTTGGATAAAGTCTAATACGTCGAATTCATTAAAAAAAGAGAGATTGCATGAGAAAACCCACATTCCAACAGCGCTTTCAATACTGGTTCGATAATTTCATGTCGCGCGGCACCATTGCATTGATCGGGGGACTCGCGGTTCTTTCCCTGGTTATCATTTTCATCGCCGCTGCCATCATCCGCTTTGGCAGCCTCGCCATGGACGGGGAGAACGCCCCCAGTTTTGGCGAAGCCGCATGGATGAGTCTGATGCGCACCCTGGACGCAGGCACAATGGGCGGCGATACGGGCATCGGTTTCCGCGTCATCATGCTGCTGGTCACCATCGGCGGCATCTTCATCGTGTCCACGCTCATCGGCATCCTCAGCAACGGACTCGAAGAACGCATCGAAAACCTCCGCAAAGGGCGCTCGCTCGTCCTCGAAAACGACCATACCCTCATCCTCGGCTGGACCCCGCAAATCTTCACCGTCATTTCGGAGCTCGTGCTGGCGAACGAGAGCCGCAAGAGCGGCGCGGTCATCGTCGTTTTGGCAGACCAGGACAAGGTCGAGATGGAAGATGCGATCAAGGAACGCATCCCGGAAACGAAGAACACGCGCATCATCTGTCGTTCCGGCAGCCCGATGGACATGAACGACCTCGAAATCGTCAGCCCGCACACCGCCCGCTCCATCATCATCCTTGCGGACGGCAGCGACCCCGATACGCACGTCATCAAAGCCGTGCTTGCCATCACCAACAACCCCAACCGCCGCAGCGAGCCGTATCACATCGTCACGCAGATCCGCGACCCGAAGAACATGGACGTGCTCAAACTGCTCTCGGATCAGGACATCGTCCAGCCCATCCTTTCCTCCGACCTGATCGCGCGCGTCGTCGCGCAGACCTCGCGCCAGAGCGGTTTGTCCATTGTCTACACCGAGCTGATGAACTTCGGCGGCGATGAAATCTACTTCAAGCAGGAACCCAACCTCTCCGGCAAAACCTTCGGCGAAGCCCTGCTCGCCTACGAAACCTCCACGGTGCTGGGAATCCGCAGAGCCGACAGCACGATTGCGATGAGCCCGCCGATGGACACGCGCATCCAGCCGGGCGACCAGATTTTTGCGATTGCCGAAGACGAAGACAAGATTCAACCCGCCAACCTGCCGCGCATCCCGCTGGATGAAAACCTGATTCACGAGACCGGGAAAGTGACCAAACCCAGGCCCGAGCGCGGACTGATCCTCGGCTGGAACCGCTCCGGCGCCACCATCGTCCGCGAACTCGATCACTACGTCGTCAAAGGCTCGCAGCTCACCATCGTCTCGCAGGTCTACGATTTGGAAGGGCAGCTCAAGCGCGAGGTCGGCAAACTCAACAACCAGAAACTGACCATCATCGAAGGCGACATCCGCGACCGCAGCCTGCTCGAAAAACTCCAGGTCACAGAGTATGACCATGTCATCGTGCTGGCGTACAGCCATCTCAACGTCCAGGAGGCGGATGCGATCACCCTCGTCACGCTCCTGCACTTGCGCGACATCGCCGAAAAGGATGAGACACCCTTCTCCATCATCAGCGAAATGCTCGACCTGCGCAACCGCGAACTTGCCGAAGCCGCCAAAGTGGACGACTTCATCGTCAGCGACCATCTCATCAGCCTCATGCTGGCGCAGCTCTCCGAAAACGCCGAACTCATGGATGTCTTCGCCGACCTCTTTGACCCCGAAGGCGCGGAGATCTACCTCAAGCCTATCGGCGATTACGTCGTCACGGAACAACCCGTCAACTTCTACACCGTGGTCGAAGCCGCAAGGCGGCGCGGCGAGACCGCCATCGGCTACCGCCTGATGCGCGAAAGTCATGATGCCAACAACGCCTATGGCGTCCACACCAACCCGAAGAAATCCGAAAAGGTTGCGTTCAGACCCGAAGACAAAGTGATCGTGATTTCAGAAGGATAGAAATAACGTAAGGGCGATCCGTTGGGTCGCCCTTACGTTATTGCCGCAATCGCCACCCCATTCTTCTCCAACACATCGCGCAATACCTTCGCGTTTGCCGCCGCATTGGGATGGTCGCCGTGCAGGCAAAGCGTATCCATCCCGCCCTTGCGAATCAACTCTACAGCATGTCTCGCCACCTCCTCCGGCGATTCAATGATTGCTCCCGGAAGAAGGCGGGACATCAACGACCCGTCAGCGTTGTAGCCTCTATCGGGGAATCCCTCCGCCGCAGCTCTCAGCCCCACCGCCCGCCCCGCCTCGATCAACCTTGAGCCTGCCAGCCCGACCAAAATTAAATCCACGCTGGATGTTTTGACCGCCCGCGCAATCGCGCTTGCAAGTTGAAAATCTTTTGCTGATTGGTTATACAACGCCCCATGCGGCTTGACGTGTGTCAACATCACGCCTTCTTCCTTTGCAATCGCCGCCAGGGTTTGAATTTGCTCAAAAACCAATCTCTCTGTTTCCGCGGGAGAAATGTCCATTTCTTTGCGCCCGAAATTCTCACGATCCTTCCAGCCTGGGTGAGCGCCCGCATTCACGCCAAATCGCTTCGTCAGCCGCAGAGTCTCGCGCATGGTTTGCTCATCGCCCGCATGAAATCCGCACGCGATGTTTGCCGAGGTGATGTACGGCATGATGGCTTGGTCATTGCCGATACCTTCGCCAAGGTCGCAGTTGAGGTCAATTTTCATGAGTCTCCAGTGTGTCGCTGCGAGGGCGGCAGCCCGAAGCAACCTCTCTGCTAATAAGGGGATTGCTTCGTCGCGAAGAGCGCGCTCCTCGCAATGACATAATAGTTCTCCTGTGCCGCTTCTGTTGTCGTTTCTCGAAAACGGATTCGACTCACGCCCGCCTCGCACTGCGCCAACAGGGGCAGGCTGGCGCGCGTCACGTTGGCGATTTTGGGATAGCCGCCCGTTGTGGGCGCATCCGCCATCATAACGATGGGCTGTCCATCCGCAGGGATTTGGATGCTGCCCAGGGTCATGCCTTCGGAGATGAGTTCTTTGGTGACTTTCTTCGTAATCGCCTTCGCCGGGGACGGCGAAAGGAGCATAGTGGGGAGCAGTTCCAGGCGATAACCCATGCGGTCAAACGCTGGGCTGAGGGTATATTCGCTTTCGTAAAATGTGCGGATGCCTTCGGCGGTGAACCAATCCGACTGAGGGGCGGGGATGACTTCGATGATTGGGGATTGGGTGTAGGGCATTGAGTTTCTACCGCGAGATTTATCTTGTGTCCCGTGTGGACAAGATAAATCTTGTCCTACAAAAAGGAAGTTGCGCGCGGCGAGTTTGAGCAGTTCATCGGCTGGTTTACCTGCTTGTAGATGTTCGCCTACGCGCATAATTTGACCAAGCCCCCCGCGCAGATAGGTGGAGCGGGAGCCCATGATGACGGGCGAATCAAATCCCCCGGCGATGGCAAGGTAAGCCCAGTTGCCGCCGCTGGTTTTCTTTACATGAACCCTCCACCCAGCGCGCACATAGAACGATGTCCACAGTGGGAAAGTCCAAACGTAATTTTCGACTTCAAACCCTGCACCGGTGACGGCGAGGACGCAATCGCGCAAAGCGCGAAACGCAGCATCGCCCATGCCGATCTCGAGAACGGCGGCGTTGGGATGGTTATCGAGCAGTTGGTTTGCGGCGCGGTGTGCAAACCAGTCCATGGGACCGGAGGCTGGCACACCGAATTTATTCCATCCGCGCCTGCCGAGGTCTTGCAGGGTGGCGATGCCGGTGAGGTCAGTGATTTCGATGGCGGGAGACGATGGACCATGGACGATGGACGATATGTGTTTGTCAATGGTCTGTGATCTACTGTCCATCGTCTATTGTTTCCACTGAAATGAACTTCACTGTATCGCCAGGTGTAAATAGAAATGGACTTTCATTTATTGGATCGAACAACTTGAGCGGAGTCCAGCCGATCACGCGCCAGCCGCCGGGAGAGTCAACGGGATAGATGCCGGTCTGCGAGCCAGCGATTGCCACCGAGCCTGCGGGGACGCGCGTCCGCGGGGTGGGCATGCGCGGCAGGACCAGCCGCTCATCGAGGATGCCCATGTAGGGGAAGCCGGGAGTGAATCCCATCATGTACACGGTGTACTCGCGTTCGCTGTGGAGGCGAATCAGTTCGGAGGTAGATAAGGCCAGGGTTGTAGCGACCAAGTCAAAGTCGAGACCGGAGGCGCCGCCATAAAGGACGGGAATCTCCAGGCGGCGGGAAGGTCTGTGAGTTGAGTCATCTACAAGGGCAAGTTTTTCTTCAATGTGATTTGCGATTTCGCTGAAGGTGGATGCAAGCGGGTCGTAGTGGACGAGGAGCGTGCAATAGGCAGGGACGGTTTCGATGACGGCGGGAATGGTTTGCAAGAGCGCGTCGAGAGCGTGGACGCGGGCGTTGAGCGCGGGATGGATTTCATCGCCGAGTTGAACGAGGATGGCGGAGTCGCCCAGCGGTTTGAGCATGTCAGCGCTCGAAGATGGAAATGGATTCGATGTGATAGGTCTGCGGGAAGAGGTCGAAGGGCGTGACCTGTTGAAGAGCGTAGCCGCCTTTGATGAGCCGCGCCGCGTCTCGCGCGAGTGTGGACGGGTCGCAGGAGACGTAGGCGATGACCTGCGGTTGAATTTGCAGGATGGCGTCGAGGGCGTGTTTGTCAATGCCTGCACGGGGCGGGTCGGCGATCATGTAGGACAAATCTTTGATTTGTCCCGCAAGCGCTGGGAGAATCTCTTCGACCGCGCCTTCGTAGAGTTCGACGTTCTCGAATTCATCGAGGTTCAAACCAAAATCTTCACATGCGGTGGGGGAGGATTCGATGCCGATGACTTTTGCAAATTTGGGCGCGAAGAATTTGCTGAACAAGCCGACGCCGCAGTAGAGGTCTAAAAGAGTAATTGGTTGATTGGTAATTGGTAATTGGGTAATGAGGTGTTCGACCATTTTCTCTGCCATCTTTGTATTGACTTGGAAGAAAGATGGCGCGGAGACGTGGAAGTCCTTGCCGAGGATTTGGATGGTGAGCAAGTCGCTGCCTGCGATGACGACGGGATGATCCTCGTAGATGTGGACGACGGAGATGTCCGTTTCGATTTCGAGTTCGGGGGTCTCTTCGGTATTTGATTCAAGGATGAGCATCAGGTCATCGTCCATGCCTGTGCGGAGGGAGACGCGCTCCAGGTTCATCTTTGATTCAAATTGCAATTCACGCCAGAAGTCCTGGATGGCAGGTTCGGGGAGGTGACATTCTTCGATTGCCCTCACCCTGCCCTCTCCCGAGGGAAGAGGGGAAAATACGTAACCAATCTTGCCATCGTCGGTGAAATGGAATTGGATGTGGTTGCGATAGTTCCACTGGTCGGGCGAGGCGATGGCAGGTTGGACGGGCGGGTTTTCGATCTTGCCGATGCGCTGGAGTTGGTCGCGCAGGATGTCGGCTTTGGCAATGAGTTGTTTTTCGTAGTGGAGGTGCTGGTAGTGGCAGCCGCCGCAAACCGACCTCACCCCCGACCCCTCTACCCTATCGGGCACACGTCCTAAAAGGAGAGGGGAGAAGGTATGCTTGCATTTGGGCGTGACGCGGTCTGGGGAGGATTTGAGGATTTCGAGGATTTCGCCGCGGGCGAAGTTTTGCTTTTCTTGCGTGAGTTGAATCCGAACGGTCTCGCCGGGCAAGCCGAAGGGGACGAAAACCGCTCTGCCATCCGGCAGGCGCCCCATCGCTTCGCCGCCGTAGGTGAGTTTTTCAAGGATGATTTCGCAGGAGGGGTTCATTTTTTACCGCAAAGGGTCAGAAAGGTGTGCAAAGGAAAAGCAAGGAGATTATACGTCAATAGACTTCTTGCAAAAGTCACTTTTTTACCTTGCTCAAGGCGGCGTCCCCGCCACCGAGGACTACGGCGGGAGCACTTATGCAAGAGGTCTAATAAAAAAGAGGAAAGACCGTTGGAAGTCTTTCCTCTTTCAAGAGTTGGTTTCGATACGTGGCGCGGCGATCGTGCGCCGCTGTTCCGCCAACGAGCCTTATTTCAAAATGAACGAAAGCGCCACGAGCGCTGTGATGAAGAATCCGGCGAGGATACCAATGCGCGCCAGGTCCTTTTTGACCATGCTGTAATCGGGGTTGAACTCGAATTTTTGCGGGGGGGTATTCGCAAATGTGACAGCCGGGGCGGGTCGTTTGTTTTTCTTTGCCATTTTTGTTTCTCCTATTGTCGTTGCGAGGGGCGCTCTTCCCGACGAAGCAATCTCAGATTTACCAGGAGATTACTTCGAGCGTTGCTCTCGCAATGACATAAATTAATTTTGTAATCGCGCAAAGACGACAATGCGCTGATCGTTGATGAGGTAGGGATAGCACGAGATGAGCGTGACTGTCGGCGAGCTGGTGGGAGCCATCACTTCCACGGCGGTGGGTTCGACGAGTACGGTACGGTCCACAATGTAGGTGAATTGCCGCTGTTGGGTGTAGATGATGACTTCATCGCCGGGGACAAGACGGTCGAGATAGCGGAAGATTTCACCATAGACATCGTTATGAGCCGAAAGCACCAGGTTGCCATCGCGCCCAGGCGGGGTCGAGCCGATGTATTGCCCAACACCTTTCTTCAATTGTTCCCAGCCGTCGCCTTGCACCACAGGCGCATCCACGTTGATGGCGGGGATTTGAATCCGCACGGCCTGGTCGGGCGCAGGGGTTGGCAGGGGGATGTTCGCCAGCGATTGCACCATCGGACGCAGATGCTCGGGAATCTCGGCATCGTTCGGGCGGGTGTTGCCCTGTGCATCGGGCGGGGTGTGACCCGAAGGCAGTACCACCGCCATGACCAGCGGCGTCGGCACAGGGGTTTCGGGATTCAAAGCGGCGACCACTTCGTTGTTGAGGGTGCGCAGCAAACCGACCCCGTTGAAGATGACGGCAACCAGCCCAAGGACGGCAAGCACTTCGACGCCAAGCAGGACGCGGTCTAAAAACCTGCGGCGCGGGTTGAGAGGCAAAGGCTGAGGGTTGGCTTCGCCCGCTTCAGCGGTATCAATGATCGGCGCGGAAGGAGGCGAGTCCAGGTTCAGGTCTGGCGCGATGGAGACGACGCGTCCCGTGCGGCGGTAGTGTTCCAAACGTTCCTTGCGCGCGCCGCGGCGTTTTTCCACCAACAGGCGGCGGAGTTCTTCCACAGACAAATCTTCGGGCGATTTCCTGCGTGCCATAGCGGAGCGATTATACCGCAAGGCTGTAAAGCAAAGATCGCCGGTAAGGGGAGCATGCGATGATTTGTCTTAATGACAACGAGCTTGAAGCCGATTTTTCATTGTGATAAAATTAGAACACAGGTTCTATTCCCGTATCGAGAGGCACGGATGAAAGACCAACTTTACGATGAGGCAAATTCCCGGCTCCAGCAGGCGCAGGTAAACCTGACCCGGTGGCTGGAGACAACGCCCGAAGAGAAACGAAAGGCGTGTCTTGGACTCCAGGATGAATCCGCGGTGGAGGAACATTTGCACGTGATTGACGAGACGCTGGAGAGCATCAAGGAAGGCACGTTTGGGGTGTGCAAGATTTGTCATGAAGCGGTCGAACCTCAATTGCTGCAAATGGATTACACGTCTGCGGTCTGTCTCGGTCATTTTTCGGACGAGGAACTTCGCCGGTTGGAAAGCGAATTGCAGATGTCGCAGGTCATCCAACGCGGATTGCTGCCGAAGAAAATCCCCACGCTTGCCGGAATGAACATCTCCGCGTTCAGCCGCCCGGCGCAAATTGTAGGCGGCGATTATTTCGACTTCGTTGATTTCAAGGATGGGGCGCATGGAATCGTGATTGCCGACGTGAGCGGGCACGGCGTCTCCGCCGGGATGTTCATGAGCAGCCTGCAAACGGCGTTTCACACGCTGATCCCGGAAACTGATTCTCCGCTGACGGCGCTGGAACGCATCAACCGGCTTTACATCCATAACATCAACTTCACCACCTTTGTGACGATCTTTCTTGGGAAGTATGACCCGAACTCCCGGATCATGTCCTACGCGAATGCGGGCCACAGTTCGGCGTATCTCTATCGCGCCGCAACGGGCGAGGAGGTTTGGCTGCGCCCGACGGGTCCTGCCATCGGCTTGGTGGAAAAGTTCTCGGTGTACAGGCAGGAAGTGGAGTTGCAGCCCGGGGACGTCCTGCTGCTGTACACGGATGGCATCACCGAGGCGGCAAATCAGCATGGCGCGTTGTGGGGCGAGGAGCGCCTGGCGGAGATCATCCGGCGGAATTCGGGCGCTTCGGCGGAGCAAATTCTGCAAGCCATTTTGAAAGCGCTCGGCGAACACACCAACGGGGCGCCGCTGGCGGACGACGTTACGCTCGTCATTTCCAAAGCCGTGTAGAAGCGTATTGCCAAATCCGCCCACTCTCGTTATAATGTCAGTCCTTCGGGCGGGTAGCTCAGTTGGTTAGAGCACTGCTTTGACATAGCAGAGGTCGTAGGTTCGAGCCCTATCTCGCCCACTGGGTTCGTAAACAAGGAAAAAGGTAAACAGGTATACAGATACCGAAGCGTTGACCGAGACGAGTACGTGGCCAAGTCCCTGACAGGGAGAAGAGGTCGTTGATTGAGAATCTCTTCCAGGGAAAATCACGGAAAACCCCTCGCGAGCGTGGAACGGAACAGTGATCAGTGTTCAGTAATCAGTAGTCAGTGATCAGTAGTCAGTGATCAGCAGCCAGTGAACAGTGATCAGTTAGTATGGAAAACGGGTGGCTCCGTTAGAGGCTGAAGAGATGTAGCGCAAGATTAATCTTGCGTTACAAATCGGGTGGAACCGCGTGAATTGAATTCTCGCCCCGTGTTCGGGCGAGTTTTTGTTTTTAACCCCACCTAACCCCTCCGTCCCTGACGGGACCGCCTCCCCTTCCCTCTCCCAATGGGAGAGGGAAGGCAGGGTGGGGATGGGTGAAGGAGGAGGTCGCTATGACTGAAGATGACACTCCCATCACTCGTTGGCGACTCGGAGGATGTTGTTAGCCGCCTCTTTGGGTCGCGCTATATTCATTTGGCAGTAACAAGCATAAGTTAAGAAAGGAAGCGAAAATGCCGCAACAAAAACAGGAACGATACGAAGAGTCTTATCTGTACAAAGTCCGTCATTCGGCGGCGCATGTGATGGCGCAAGCCGTGCTGGAGATGTTCCCCGACGGGAAGATCACCATCGGTCCGCCCGTGGAGAACGGCTTCTATTACGACTTCGATCTGCCGCGCACCCTGACGCCCGAAGACCTGGAAGCCATCGAAAAGCGGATGCGCCAGATCGTGCAGGGCAAGCACGAGTTCAAGAAGACGGTCATCTCGGCGGAGGAGGCGAAGAAAATCTTTGCCGACCAGCCGTATAAACTGGAGTTGATCGAAGGCTTGGAAAAAGGCGGCTTCGACGAATATGGCAATCCGTTAAATGAAAAGCCTGAAATCTCCATTTACCAGCACGATACGTTCACGGATTTGTGCCGCGGTCCGCATGTGGAGAACACGAAGGAGATCAAGCCCGATGCGTTCAAGTTAATGTCCATTGCGGGCGCGTACTGGCGCGGCGACGAAAACAACAAGCAGCTGCAGCGCATCTACGGCACGGCATGGGAGAACAAAAAACAACTGGAGGAGTATCTCCACCAATTGGAAGAGGCGAAGAAGCGCGACCATCGCAAACTGGGCAAGGAACTGGAGATCTTCATCTTCGATGAGGAGGTCGGTCCCGGTCTTCCCTTGTGGCTGCCCAACGGCGGCGTGATGATCGAAGAACTCGAAAAACTCGCCAAAGAGATGGAAGAGCGGGCGGGCTATGTGCGCGTCCGCACGCCAAGTGTGACGAAGGAAGACCTCTTCCTGCGTTCGGGGCACCTGCCCTACTACGCCGAAAGCATGTACCCGCCGATGGAACTCGAAGGCGTGAAGTATTACGTCAAGCCGATGAACTGCCCCATGCACCACAAAATCTTCGGCTCGAAGGGACGCTCCTACCGCGAACTTCCGCTGCGCCTCGCGGAATACGGAACGTGCTACCGCTACGAAAAATCGGGCGAACTGTTCGGCTTGATGCGCGTCCGTTCGATGCAGATGAACGACGCCCATATTTACGTCACGGAAGACCAGTTTGAGCAGGAATTTCTGAGCGTGATTGACCTTTACCTGAAATACTTCGAACTGTTCGGCATCGAAAAATATGTGATGCGCTTCTCGAAGCACAGCAAGGCGGGCTTGGGCAAAAAGTATGTGGACAACGAGCGCCTCTGGGTCAAGACGGAGGACATGGTGCGCCGCGCCATGGATAATGGCGGCGTCCCGTATGTGGAAGTGGAAGACGAAGCCGCGTTCTACGGTCCGAAAATTGACGTGCAGATCTGGTCTGCCATCGGGCGCGAGTTCACGCTGGCAACGAACCAGGTGGACTTTGCCCAACCTGCGCGCTTCGATTTGAAGTTCACGAACAAGGACGGTCAAGACGAGGTGCCGCTGTGCATTCACCGCGCGCCGCTTTCCACGCACGAGCGCATGATTGGCTTCCTGCTGGAGCATTATGCGGGCAGCTTCCCTGTCTGGCTTTCGCCCGAACAAGTGCGCGTCATCTCCATTACGGATGCGCAGAACGATTACGCGGAAGGCATCGCAAAACAACTGCGCGAAAACGGAATCCGCGCCAGCGCCGACGTTTCCTCCCAGCGCATGAACGCCAAGATCCGCGAAGCCCAGTTGATGAAAGTCCCGTATATGATCGTGGTTGGCAAAAACGAGATGGAAGCGGGACAAATCTCGCTCCGCGTGCGAGACGGCAGCCAGCAGAATGGGTTTGCCCTGAGCGAGTTCATTGCGCGCGTGAAAGATCGGATTGCGAGAAGGGCAAGCGAGTTGTGAGGGAGTAGAGATTGGAGATTGGGGACTGGGGACTGGAGACTGGAGAATTGGAGAATTGGAGAATTGGAGAATTGGCGGAGGGCTGGAAGGCTCTCCGCCAATTTTTTCACGGCTTTATGTCCAGCGTAAATTCCCATGGACCTGGATGGATGTATCCCAGCGCCTCAATGAACCGTTGAAACGCTTTCTGCTCCGTCATGCCTGGGGGAAGGCGGCGATAGACGGGACCCGCTCCATGGTCAACGACCTTCCAATCCATGTCAATGCCCTGATCGAGAAGTTTTTTCCTGGCGGCTGCCAGTTCTTCCTCAGGAATGACTTCAGGCATGGATTGTTCCAGGTTCTGGATGGTCAATGAGAGAACGCCGGGTTCTGCCGTTCCAAGCGGAAAAACGATCTTCACACATCTGCCCTTCTGAATCGGCGGCGACCAGTCCGGTTCGGCGCCTTTGCCCAAGTCACCGTAGTCAGAATCGAAGAGCAAGGCATAAGTACCCAGCCCAGACTCCCGTCCGCCGATTCGCAAAGTTGTACCTCCGCCGATCGTCCAATCCTTTTCGCTGGGTTTGACGTAACAAAGATAAACCTGCGTAGCGGCAGGCGTGACGACCAGACGGTCAAGCAGGATATCCACCCCATTGGCGGACACGGTCTCGTTTGGCTCAAGAATCAGGGCAGGATGAACGGGGATGTCGAGATTGAAAGCGAAAAAGGCTGGCGGCATCCCGCCTGAAAGAGAACCCACCGAGAACGAGAGCTGCCCGGTAAAGTGATCCCCCTCCAGCAGCTGTGCAGGCAAAACCTCGAGCAAAACAACGGAAGGATTCCCATCTGGAGAGAAGAATCCGTAGCCGGCGTTGACGAATTCATTTTCGGCAGTGACGAGCGAAATCCCATCGAGAGAAAACCCTTCCTCGCCGCCTGTGACAAGAAGCTTGAACACCAGGCGGGAGGCGTCTGCGTAATAGGATTCGATGTCCACGGTAAAGCCGTCGGCGGTTTGCGACGGGACATCGAGGCTTGCAAGAGGCGGCAGGTTGACGGTCATGCCCGGCACGCTATTCGGGCTTTGCCCGGCGGCGGTCATCATGCCGAACACAACCAGGATGATGGTTAGCAGCAGGGAAAATGCTCTCAGAAACGACTTTGATTCCATGGAAATCTCCTCTATGGTATAGGGAACATTATTCTTTCAAACAGGTCCAATACCTCCTGCGGCGGGATGTCCACTCGCTCGACGGGCAGGAAGGTTTGCGTGAAGAGGATGGTTTCCGTTCCGACGGAATTTTCCTCGAACGATTGAATCTTGACTTGCTGACCGGTCTGCATGTTGATCCACACGCGGCGGCCCAAAATGACATCGTTATAACGAATGGAGACCAGCAGGCAGGGCGAGTCGTCTTCACAGGTGGTTTCCTCACGCTTGACATACCCGCCATTCCTCGATGCGAAATCCAAATCAAGCAGAATCCAATCCAGGGAGAGACGGTACATGGGGAATTCCATCGTTTCGCCGGTGGACAGGTTCAGGCTGTGTGCGCCAACCGCGATGGTCTGTTGGAGAATGTTCCCATCCTCATCCCAATGCGTGACGAGATTCCGCGTGACCCAGCCTTCGGCGTCAATCTCGAACCATTGTTCCTCCCGGTAATACGGCGGCGGATAATTCTGTCCCGGCTGGAGGTTCTCGGTGACGATCTCGCTGACGACGCGCACCCAGCCCGGTTCCTGAAGAATGGACTGATTGAGTTTGTCCGTCAACGCCTTCGCCTCCAAAAAGATCGGATCCTGCGAAGCGAACGCCGGCTCGGGCTGAGGTGTAAGTGTTTCTTCAGGCGCAGGGGTGCCGCCATGGCGCCACGGCGACGCAGGCAACTCGGTAAACATGGAGGCGACAACTCGAAACGGCAAGGACCACGGTCCGTAGGCGTTGTAGAAGATCCCCGTTACTTCGATGTCAATCGGTTCATTTGGGACTTCGGAAAACAATAGCGAAGAAACAACCTTGTTCTTTTCGATAATATTTGTGGAGGTTCCCCCCGCCAAAGGCGAGTACAGCATCACGCCGTTCAAGTATCCCTCCGAATCAAACTCGAAGAACAAGCCATCGGCGGTTTTCCGCACACCTGTGAGAGACAGGGTATAACCTTCCGCGTCAATTCCCAGATCGAGCGGCATGAACCCGTCCATTTGCAGTTCGCTTGGATCGAATGTGAACGTGCTGGGATTTTCAGAAAGGTCGAGCATCAGAGGCATCCCATCCCGCAGCGGAAAACTCACCAGGTCAAGCATGATCTGCTCGCCCAATGGCAGGGGGACAGTCTGGTAAACGCGGGTCACGCTGATATCCATCGTCTCTGGCGTGATGTCTTCCAGCGGATAAATCCTGCCCTGCGAATCCATCATGATGACGTTCCACTTCCCTGCCACAGAATGTCTCGGTGTGTCGAAACGAAGCGACACTTGCAGGATCGTCCGCTCATCGGAAATCTGAACATCATCCAGTGTCAGCATCACGCCGCCGGTGCTCGCGCTTTCGATGTTGTCCCAACCGCGAAACGCCAGTTTGACATTGCCCGTGGAAACATCCCAAAAACGGATCGTGGATTGTACGTATTCTGCGTAACTGGTTTCGAGTGCGGCAATGGTGTTCAAATCGAACCAGCGCAGTTCTTTGTAAAGGATGCCGTCGTAAAAACCGAATGCGGACGACATTTCACCCGTATCGGCATCCCAGATACGGATCGCGCCGCTCGCCGTGGCAATCTGATCGCTGTTTGGCGACCAATCCAGCGCGCCCACGGAATTGAAGTGTGCGTTGATGAATCCCTGGCATAGATTATCCCGCACATCCCACACGCAGACTGTGCCGCCGAAATGCCCGGAGGCGATCCATTTTCCATCCGGTGACCACGCCACCTGCTGGGCGGGCTGCAAACGTTTGTCCCACAGGCGCACCCATTGGTTTGTATCCACCCGCCAGCGGCGCAAGCCGTAGCCAAGGTCACCCGTGGCGATCAGGCGCAAGCCATCCGGCGACCACGAGAGGTCGAACGGAGGAACAAGAAAATCCTCCAGAGAAGCGGCTTCTTTTCCGTTTTCCACATCCATGATGGACAAGCCGCGTTCTGGAATTGAGAAGGCAATTTGTTTGCCGTCCGGCGACCACCCCAGCGCTCCTTCGGGGACAGCGCCTTGTGATTCGCTTTCGTATTCGTAGAGGATATTCCACGAATTCGTGTCCCAGACGGTCACATGCAGGGATCCGATTTCGAGGTAATTGGGGATAACTGCGCTAGCCGCCAGTTTGCTTCCATCAGGCGAGAACCGCACCTGAAATATCCGCTCGCGCAGCGGCAGGCTGTGAATTTCCTCCAGGGTTTGCAGGTCGTACAAAATCAGGCTTTTCGAGGCGGCAATCGCAATTGTCCTCCCGTCTGCACTAATATCAAATGCGTGGATCAAGCCCGGTACTTCCACCACGTCGTCTGGTTCGTCCGTTGGCATGGGCGCGGGGTCCGGGTAATCGCGGTAGGATGTGGAAAAACCGGCAACCGATAGCGAAGGATGAGCAGCATACATCACGCCGGTCACGAGGAAGACCAGAAACAGCAAAATCAGAAGCGCTTTTAGAAATGGGGTCGGTTTCACATGCACCTCCTGGACTCGCTGCATCATACCCAGCCAAGATTAATTCTGCCTGACGAATCCCCGACGATTCCCCGATGAGAATAATGTGGCGCAAGATGACATCTTGCGTTACCTAACCTATTTGACCTCTGTGATGATCGTCCGCTTCGCCCCGGCAGAGATTAACGCCTGCGCCGCAGACTCCGCCCGCGCCTGCTCCACCAATGCGATCATGTTCCCGCCCCTGCCTCCCCCGCTGAGTTTGGCGCCGAGCGCGCCAGCATCTTTTGCGGCAGCAACGAGGCGGTCCAACTCCGGCGATGAGACGGATAGTTGCTGCAGCAAGGCATGGTTGTGATCCATCAACTCGCCGAGCAGTTCGGGTTTGCCGCTTTCAATGGAACGGCGCGCAATGAGCGAGATTTGCGCGATCTCGTCGAAGATTTCTTCGCAGCGATTTGTGTCCTTCAGCCATAAACGCCGCACGTCCGCGACGGATTCCTTTGTTGGCGCGGGGATGCCCGTGTCGCCGATGACGATGGTGAACGGCTTGCCCGGCTTGAAGGTTTGGATGGGACGTCCCCTGGTGAAGTAGACTGGCATGTTATAGGTAATGACGGTGTTGTCAATCCCCGAAGGCGTGCCGTGATGCAGTTTTTCGATCTCGAAGACGAGGTCGTTGATCTGGTCGTTCGTAAGGGGAAGAAAGAGGAAAGAAGAAAGGGCGCGGATGAGCGCCACTGAAACCGCCGCGCCGGAGCCAAGCCCCGAAGCGACGGGGATGGTGGAGGAGATGTGAATCTCGATTCCGCCCTCACCCCTGCGCCCCTCACCCCCGGCCCCTCTCCCAAAGGGAGAGGGGGGCAAGAAGGGTGAGGATAAAACTTCCAGAATAACAGAACCAACTGGATGGTCGGGGGGAAGCGAGGCGAGTTCGGCGTGCAGGTCAATGACCGGGGCGTGGATCCAAATCCCGGCGGAGTCCGAGTCGCGGACTTCCACTTCCACCTGCACCTGATTGACAGGAACGGCAAGGGCGGGGCGGTTGTAAACGACGGCATGTTCGCCGAAGAGGATGATCTTGCCGGGCGCGGATGCTTTCACGAGAGATAGAAAATCGCCAGAACGGCTGCCCCCCAAAGGATCATTGCAATCTGGAACGGACGGTCGGAGAGCAGGATCTCCTCCGGGGCGCCGCCCGCGTGTTTCACTTCGATCAGATAAAGGTACCGAAAGATGGCGTACACCACGAACGGGATGGTGAGCATCATGCTGTGGTTGTCCGGCAGGTTGGGCGCGGAGAAGGTGTACAGCGAATATGCCACGATGGTCGTGCCGGAGACAATCATGATGTATTGATCGAGCAGCGGCAGGGTGTAGCCGTCGAGCACTTTGCGGTGCGAGCCTGCGCCGTGCGTGAGCAATGCCAGTTCGGCGCGCCGCTTGCCGAAACCGAGGAAGAGCGAGAGCAGGGTCATCACCACATAGAGCCAGGGCGAGAAGCGTTCCACGTCAATCAGCGTGACGCCCGCATGGACGCGCAGGACGAAGCCCGCTGCAATGATGAGCACGTCCAAGATCGGGATGTGCTTGAGCCATTTGGAATACGCCATGTTGATGAGGAAGTACAGCACGACGACAAATTCAAAACCGGGCGAAAGAAACCAGGCGAACGTGAATGTGACGGCGACCAGCAAAATCCCGGCGACCCATGCGGCGCTGACGGGAAGTCTGCCGGATGCGATGGGGCGGTTCTTCTTTTCGGGATGCTGGCGGTCGGCTTCCACATCGGCGAGGTCGTTGAAGATGTAAACACTGGATGAAATGAGGCAGAACAACGCAAAACCCGCGAGCGTGCGCAAAAAGGACTCGCCGTTCAGCAGTTGTTTATCGAAGACCAGCGCTGCGAAGACGAAGATGTTCTTCGTCCATTGGCGCGGGCGCATGGTTTTGAGCAGGGCGTTAAACATGGGGCTATTTTACCTGATACAATATTTTCATGCCCAAGGTTCGTCTGGATGTCCTGCTGGTGGAAAGAGGATTAGCCGACTCGCGCGCGAAGGCGCAGGCGTTGATCATGGCGGGACAGGTGCGAGTCGCGGGTCAGGTCGCGCTCAAACCTGCCACCCCTGTTCCAGCCGATTCCCCGCTGACGGTGGATGCCGGTCCGCGCTTTGTTTCGCGCGGCGGCGAAAAACTGGAAGGCGCGCTGGATGCCTTCGGCATTGACGTGAGCGGCTTCACCTGCGCCGACGTGGGCGCATCCACCGGCGGCTTCACCGATTGCCTGCTCCAGCGCGGCGCGGCGAAAGTCTACGCGATTGACGTGGGCAAGGGGATTCTGCATTGGAAATTACGAAATGATCCGCGCGTAATGGTGATGGAAGAAACGAATGCGCGCTTTGTGGAATCGCTGCCGGAGCCGGTGGATTTGGTGACGGTGGATGCGTCGTTTATTTCGTTGAAGGTGTTGCTGCCAGTCATTAAAAAGTGGTTTTCCTTCTTTCCTCTTTCCTCTTTCGATGAAGGAAAGAAGAAAGAAGAAAGAGGGATCGTTGCATTGATAAAACCCCAATTCGAGGCGGGCAAAAAGGAGGTCTCACGCGGCGATGGTGTCATCCGCGACCCGGAAGTGCATCGGCAAGTGCTGGTGGATGTGCTGACTTTTGCAAAAAACGAAGGACTTGGTTTGCGCGGATTGGTCCGGTCGCCGCTGCTGGGACCGAAAGGCAATGCGGAGTTTTTGGTCTGGCTGGGGCTGGAACCGAATGAGGCAATGACCGCGGATTTGGTGGAGCGTTGTCTGCCGGTTGACGATTGACAATGGACCATAGACGATGGACAATAGATAATAGACAATGGACGATGGAATAGTACGGGCAAATTGGGCGATGGGCAGCGGTCCATTGTCTATGGTTATGGAGAAAAATGAACTGCCCCAAATGCAATTCTGATCTGACGAAAAAATTCTACAAGGGAATGTTCGAGGTGGAATCCTGCCCGAACTGCCGGGGCATGTGGCTGGATTTCAACGAACTGGACAAACTGGAAGATGTGGTCTTCGACGAAGACCCACACAAAGGCTCGCTGGTGCATTTCCAAACGCGGACGGAATTCCCCTGTCCGCATTGCGGGTCAAAACTGGATGAGTTTCAATACCGCCTCTACGATTTGAGGCTGGATACCTGCACGGAAAACAATCACGGCTTCTGGCTGGATGCGGGGGAGGATGAGCGGGTCCTGGAAGCCATGCAAAAGCGGGCGGGCGATATGCAAAGAAAGTTCAGCGCCGAGGCGGAGTGGAAGCAAATCCTCAAAGAGATGCACGCCTTTTTTGGGAAGAAGAAGTAAGCCGCGCTTCAATGGGACTGGCGAAAAGGAAGCGGACTGCCAAGTGTCATTCGTAGAATTCGGGATAATGCGGGGATTTCGGTTTTCTTTCCGGCTCCAAAATTTCGTCAATGGTCATATTGGCATGTTGGTCCTCCGCCGGGTGGTAATGGACGTGGACTCTGTGCACGTGCGGAACCGATTTGAGCAGGGTCTCTTCCACCCGGCTGGCGATGCGGTCGCCTTCGAGGACGCTCAAAGCGCCGTCAATGCCGATGGTCAGGTTCACCACAATGTGAGGTCCGAAGCGGTGCGCCTGCAATTCCTCCAACTGTCTCACCCCGTCTATCCTCTTCAATAAATCCGAGATGCGCTCGGCAAGTTCATGGCTGGGAATGGCGGCCATGAGGTCGGTGGAGGATTCGCGCAGGATGAAAAGCCCCGTGCGCAGGATGAGGAGCGCCACCAGCGCGCCCGCGAGCGGGTCCACCCACGGGAGTCCCTGCTGACCGAGAAAGATGCCGATGGATGCGGCGCTGGCGGAGAACAGGTCGTTGCGGTGATCGTAGGCGAGCGCTTCAACGATGGGGTTTTGTGTTTCGCGCCCCAGTTTGCGGATATACCAGGTGAGGAAGATTTTGACCGCCACCGTGCCAAGCGCCACATACAACGCAAACGGGTGCGACTCGGTGAACTGCGCCACGCCGTCCACGAAGTCCCAGACCTTGTCAACGGAATCCCAGAAAACGGCGAGCGCAGTGGTGATGACGAATGCGCCGATCGTCAGCGAGCCGATGCTTTCGAATTGACGATGCCCGTAGGGATGATCCCGGTCGGCGGGTTTGTTTGCCATGCGCACCAGGATGCTGGCGGCGATGTAATACGCCACATCGGAGGTGGAGTTGATGCCCTCTGCCAGCAATGCCGGGCTGTGCCCAAGCACACCGAAGGTCGTTTTGACGATGGCGAGCAGGACGTTGGTCCCCAGCCCCAGGTTGATGGCGTGCAGACTTTTCCGGTTGCGGTCGTGAGTCATGGTGCAAATTGTATTGTCTTTTTGTCTTTGCACAACTGACAAATGTCTTAAACTAAACAATCTCCCATCTGGACCGGGAGATTGTTCGCGGCAGGGGCAGGTTATTTTTCCGTTCTGCGCAGGAAGAACTTGGTGATTTCTTCGGCAATGGCGGGAAGAAGCGCCAGCCCCACCACCAGACTCCATTCGCGCAGATTGAGAAAGTGGGTGTTGAAGATGGGCTGGAGGAACGGCACGGCGCATACCAGCAGCAGCAGCGTGATGGAAAGTCCCACCGCGTACTGCATGTACTTGTTGGAGAACACGCCAATCGTGAAGATCGAAGCGCGCTCCGAGCGGACGGTGTAAGCGCGGAAAAGTTCCGCCAGCGAGAGGGTGACGAACGCCATCGTCTCGGCGGTTTGTACGTCCACGCCGCGCCAATCGTGGTTGAGGACGTAGGTCAACAGGTTCGCGCCGTCGGGGACGATCGCGCCCGCTTCGAGATGCCATGCCAACCCCATGACGAAGGCGGTCAGCACGGCGCCGGTCTGGGCAAAAGTCTGCACGAGGATGCCGATGCCCATCGAGCGGTTGACGATCGGTTCGGTCTTGGCGCGCGGCTTTCGGTCCATGATGTCGGGGTCGCCCTTTTCCATGGCGAGCGCGAGCGCGGGCGCGCCGTCGGTGATGAGGTTGAGCCACAGGAGCTGGATGGCGGTCAGCGGCGCGGGCAGACCGGCAAGTGTGGCGAGGAAGATGATCATGATCTCGGCGACGTTCGAGGAGAGCAGGAAGAACACGAACTTGCGGATGTTCGAGTAGATGATGCGTCCCTGCTCCACTGCGGAGACGATGCTGGCATAGTTGTCGTCGGTCAACACCATGTCGGCGGTGCCTTTGGCGACGTCGGTGCCGGTGATGCCCATTGCCACGCCGATGTCGGCGCGTTTGATGGCGGGCGCATCGTTGACGCCGTCGCCGGTCATGGCGACCACTTCGTCGTTGGCTTGCAATGCGTCCACGATGCGCATCTTGTGTTCGGGCGAGACGCGGGCGAAGACATCGGTATCTTCGATGACCCGGTTGAGTTGATTGTCGTCAATTGCATCCAGGTCCGCGCCGGTCATCACTTTTTTGCCGGGTCGCAGCAGGTGGATGGATTCGGCAATGGCGCGGGCGGTGTTGGGGAAGTCGCCAGTGATCATCACGGTGCGAATACCGGCATGGCGCGCCCTTTCGAGCGCGGGCTTGACCTCGACGCGCGGCGGGTCAATCATGCCCATCAGACCGACGAAGACCAAATCCCTTTCCAGGTCTTCGGTTTTGACTTCCTCGATGTTGTTGGGGACATCTCTCTCCACGCGGTAGGCAAAGCCGAGCACACGCAGGGCGTCTTTGGTCATGGCGTCGTTGGCGGCAAGGATTTTGCCGCGCATTTCATCGGTCAGGTCGCGCGGTTTGTCGTCCATGCCCAGGTATTTGGAGCAGAGATTGAGGATGATATCCGGGGCGCCTTTGACGGCGATGATGTCCCAGTCTTTATGTTTTTCATCGTAGAAAGGCGAAGGGTCGCTGGGGTGGGGTTTGTTCACATCGTGGATGGTGATCATGCGCTTGCGTTCCGAATCGAACGGAACTTCGTTCTCGCGCGGGTAGGCTTCGTCAATTTCCACGTGGATCGCGCCCGCTTTTGCGGCGGCAACCAGCAGGGCGCCTTCGGTTGGGTCGCCCACAACACGATATGTCTGCTGGGAGTCGGTTTCGCCTGTGATTTCGATCTCGGCGTCGTTGTTCAACACGCCCAGCCAAAGGGTGGAGAGCACAGCAGGGTACTGCCTTATGTCCACGGGCTTGCCGTCTATGCGGAAGTCCCCTTTCGGCGTGTATCCGCTCCCTGAAACGCTGACAAACTGCCCGTCTGCCCAGAGGCGCGTGACCGTCATCTCATTTTGGGTGAGGGTGCCGGTCTTATCCGAGCAAATGACTGTGGCGGAGCCGAGCGTCTCCACCGAGGAAAGTTTGCGAATGAGCGCGTGGCGTTGAATCATCTCGCGCATACCGAGCGCGAGCGATATGGTGACGACGGCGGGCAGACCCTCCGGCACGGCGGCGATGGCAAGACTGATGGCGATGATGAAGACCTCGGTGATCTCGCCTGCGAATTCCTTGAAGTATTCGAGGGGGCTGGAGAACAACGCGTTGATGTCGGTGTAATTGAAAAGGGCGGCGATGAAAACGACGAACACCAGGATCAGCGCGCCGATGCTGAGCGATTTGCCGAGTTGGTCGAGGCGGCGTTGAAGGGGCGTCTCTTCGGATTCCACGCTCTGCAGCATGGTGGCGATGAGACCCAGCTGCGTGTTCATGCCGGTGCTGGTGACCACGCCGCGCCCGCGCCCATAGGAGACGACGGTTCCCATGAAGGCGGTGTTTTTTCGATCGCCGAGCGGGACGTTTTTGTCCAACACGGTTGCGGCGTTCTTTTGGACGGGAAGCGATTCGCCCGTGAGCGAGGCTTCCTCCACGCGCAGGTTCACGGCTTCGAGCAGGCGCAGGTCGGCGGGGATGAAGTTGCCCGCTTCCAAAAAGACGATGTCGCCCGGCACGAGGTTGTACGCCGGAACGGATTTGCGCGAGCCGTCGCGCAGTACCTGCGCTTCGGGTGCGGCAAGTTTCTTCAACGCTGCCAATGCCTGTTCGGCGCGCTGTTCCTGAATGATGCCAAGCACAGCGTTCAGGACGACAATTGCCATGATGGCGGTTGCTTCCACATAATCGCCGAGCAGAGCCGAAATGACCGAAGCGACGATAAGAAGGATTACTACAAAGTTGTTCAATTGGTCCCACAGCATGGCGAGGAAACCGGGACGCGGCGCTTCGCGCAGCTGGTTCGGTCCGTAATGCGCGAGCCGCTTTTCGGCTTCGGCGGCGCTCAAACCTTCTTCATGCACTTCGAGATGCCTGAGTGTTTCCTCGGCGCTGAGGGCGTGGAACTCTTTCTGCGTTGTTTCTTCGTGTGACATCCATTGCTCCTGGAACGAGATCGCCTTGACCCAAATTAAAACGAGACCATCGCCTCTCTGCGAATGGTCCCGGCAAACATCCAAAAAAATTCACAAGGCTGAAAAGCCTCCAAAAAGTTGGTAGCAGTGGTCAAAGCGCGTTGAGTGTATTCCCGTACAAATGGATTGTCAAGCACTACTGCGCGGGCGATGTGCGCAGCAAAAGTCTGCGAACTTGTGCTGCCTTGTTTGGATGCGGTTACAATTTGGATATGTCCAATCAAAAACGTCATTTGTTATATTTCTTCCTCACGCTGGCTGGCATAGCCGTGATGGCGTTATTCGGTCCCGAAGAACAATCGCTGGGATCGAACGTCCGCCTCGTGTACCTGCATGGAGCCTGGGTGCTGACCGCGGAGATTGCCTTCCTCGCTGCGGCTCTCGCCGGACTTTTCGGCTTGCTCCTGCGGCGGGACCTTTTCCACGCCTGGAGCGCTGCGCTCGGACGGACGGGCATCCTCTTCTGGGTATCCTACCTGCCGCTTTCCATGCTTGCCATGCAAACCAACTGGAACGGTTTGTTTCTCGCCGAGCCGCGCTTCCGCCTGGCGATGATCTTCGCCGTGACGGGCATCCTGCTTCAACTTGGTTTGTGGCTGTTCAACATTGCATGGCTCACTTCGCTGGCAAACATCCTTTATATCGTCGTCCTGCGCGCGGTCTTTTCCACAGCGGAGAACATCATGCACCCGCCGCCTTCGCCGATCTTCAATTCGGGGAATTACGTCATCATCGGGTTCTTCGTCGGCTTGAACCTGCTGGCGTGGCTTGCCGCGTACTTCCTCGCAAGGTGGATTTATTCGCTGGGTGGAAAACCCGCTGAATCACTGATACGCTGAGAGGCAGCGATTCGGCGAGTCAGCGAGTCAGCGAGTCAGTGAGGCAGTGATTTGAGAAAACTTGTGCGACGAAGGGAATAAATCATGGAATACAAAGACTGGGAAAAGGACGTGCCGGAAGAAATTAAAACCGAGCCGATTTGGAGTTTTGCAGGCTATCGCAAGGCGCTGTATCTGTACGATCTTATTTGGAATGATACCGAAACATGGATCAAGGATGTTCGCGGGCAAAAACTTGCCGACCAGATTGTGCGAAGTTCGGCATCCATTTCCGCCAACCTCGAGGAGGGTCTGGGGCGTGGTTATGGCAAGGAGCTTTTGTATCATTACCGCGTCTCCCTCGCCTCTGCCCGCGAGACAAAAGGCTGGATCTTCCGCGCCAGACGGTTTATGGACAAGCAAACGGTTCAACGCCATCTTACCCTTGCCAACGAAGTCATTGCCCTCCTCGTTACCGAAATTGCCCACCAAAAATCCTTTCAACCCAAACGGTAACCCACTGAATTGCTGTGAATCCCCGAATCGCCGAATCATTGAATCGTTGAATCGCTGAATCGTTGAATCATTGAATCGCCGAATCCCTGAATCGCTGAATCCCCCATCATGCGCATCCGCTTCCAACTCATCGTCTTCATGTTTTTGCGTACCATCCTGAACTCCGCCCACAGGATGGTCTATCCGTTCCTGCCCATCTTCGCCCGCGGCCTGGGCGTGGACATCGCCACCATGTCCCTGCTGATGACGGCGCGCTCCCTGCTGGGCGCAACCAGCCCCCTGCTCGGTCCCATTGCAGACCGGCGCGGAAGAAAGTTCGGCATGTTGACGGGCTTGGGTATTTTCACGCTGGGCATCGGCATTGTGGCAGTCTTTCCCTCTTTTTGGACGCTCGCCATCGCCCTTAGTTTGGCAATGATCGGCAAGTTCATGTTCGATCCCGCCATGCAAGCCTATTTCGGGGACCGCGTTCCGTACCACCAGCGCGGCACCGCTCTGGCTGTGACCGAAGTGGCATGGTCGCTCGGCTTCATCGTCGGTGTTCCTGCTGCCGGGTTTCTGATTGACCGCTTCGGCTGGTCTGCACCGTTCCCGCTGTTCACCATCCTGGGGCTGATCGCCTTCTTCGTCATCTGGCGCGTCGTCCCAGCGGAAGACCCGCACCACGAACCGGTGGCAAATTCGCGCGAGGGTTACCGCGCCGTGTTCAAGTCCACGCCTGCGCTGGCTGGGATTTCGATTGCGCTGTGGGCGAGCGCGGCGAATGAGCTGGTCAATGTCATTTTTGGCGTCTGGCTGGAGGATTCGTTCGGGCTGAAGATTGCGGCGCTGGCGGGCGCATCGGCGGTGATCGGCATTTCGGAATTGAGCGGCGAAGGACTCGTGGCGCTCACAACGGACAGGCTCGGCAAGCCGCGCGCGCTCGCCATCGGGTTGATTGCCAACTCGCTGGCGGCAGTAATGCTGCCTTTTATTGGACAGACGCAGCTCGGCGCGCTGGCCGGCTTGTTCCTTTTCTACATCACGTTCGAGTATGTGATGGTCAGTCACATCCCGATGGTGACGGAACTCGTCCCTTCGGCGCGGGCGACGTTGTTATCCCTGAATGTGATGGGGCACGCCCTCGGACGCGCCCTCAGCGCATTTCTGGCGGCGTTTATTTATCAGCAATTCGGCTTCCTGTTCGTGGCGCTGACTGCGGTTCTCTTCAACGCTGCCGGAATCCTGGCTTTGCGCAGGATGCAAAGGAAATAGTGGAACTTTTTCTTGGAGTGCTGGCTGGTCTGGCGGTAGTGGCAGCCCTGCTGTGGGCGCTGGTCCCTGCCTGGTATGGTCTGCCGCCGGTGGCGGCGAGCCGGGAGCGGATTCGCCGGGCGCTGGAGTTGGCGAACCCGCAGCCGGGGGAAACGCTCTACGACCTCGGATCAGGTCACGGACGGGTGCTGGTCGTCGCGGCGAAGGAGTTTGGACTCAACGCTGTGGGTATCGAAGCGGGACCGGCGCAGTGTGTTGTCGGCTGGGTGAATGCCCGCTGGAACGGAGTCGGCTCAAAGGTCCGAATTGAGGCGGGGAATTTTTTCAAGTCGAACCTCAGGGAGGCGGACATCGTCTTTGCATATCTTACATCCGATTATGGGGTGCGTCTTGGAAAAAAACTGGGGGAGGAGTTGAAACCCGGCGCGCGCGTGGTGACGATTTCGTTCGACCTGCCGGGCTGGAAAGCGGACTTTTTCGACCGCGAGGCGCTGATCTACGTGTACAAAAATTAAAAAGCCCCGTCTCACGACGGGACCTTTTAATTGAACAGGCAAAACTAGACAGCGGAGAGGCTGGAGTTGATTTTGCTGAATACGTTGCCGATGATCGGGCCGAGAATCATCAGAGCCGCGATAACAACGATGGCAACCAGAACGAGAATCAAAGCGTATTCAACAAGACCCTGGCCTTTTTCTTTGGGTGAGAACAACATGGCGATTAATCTCCTTTCTTCCGAATTTCCCAGGAGGCCGTCCTGAGATTGTTTTTATTTTACAATGACTGCCCAAAATTGCAAGTGAGATACTAATCTTTTCCTTAACAATTATGTTAGCCTAACAAAGTTGCAGGGCTGTTTTTGGGCAGATTTTCATACACTCGACAAACTGGAATTGACCTGGCTGAACACATTACCGAGGAAGGGACCGATCATTAATAAGGCGACAATCACAATAATAGCGACAAGAACAAGGATAAAAGCATATTCCACAAGCCCCTGTCCGTTTTCTTTCGGTGTAAACAGCATGGCAACCGCCTCCTTTCTTTTGGATTTCCCGCCCCGTGCGGGATGAAAAAACACTCCCAATTTTGCGGGAAAAGCGGCATTAATTCAACCCTCTGCACTTAAGAATTACGTAAGGCGGGTAAAAAGAAACTCACCCCGAACTTTCGAGGTGAGTTCCATTCAATGATGCGTCGGAAGCGCTATACGCTGGAAAGGCTGGAATTGATCTTGCTGAACACATTTCCGATCATGGGGCCGAGGAGCATCAACGCGGCAATAACAACGATGGCTACCAAAACAAGAATCAATGCATATTCAACCAAGCCTTGGCCCTTTTCTTTGGGTGAGAACAACATGGTCCATTTCTCCTTTCTTTTGAGATTTCCCGGCGGGGAATTCAGCCGGGATTGTCTTAATTTTACTCATTTTATGGCAAAACACAATAGAAGTTTCCTGTTTTCAAATTGCAAGATTGTAATGGGATTCTCATCTATCCCGCCCGTCACGCGGAGACATTGGCGAACCCGTTGGGGGCGATTTCTGTGGTTAAATTATCCAAATCCCTTCTCCAGATTGGCAGTCTCTATGCTCATTCATTCCGCATCCCAACTTCTGACTCTTGCAGGCGGACCCCAGCGCGGAAAGGCGCTCGGCTCGCTCGGCATCATCGAGAATGGCGCTGTGGTCATTCGCGATGAAAAAATCGTCGCCGTCGGCACGACGGACGAACTCAGAAACGCCTATCCCGACGAGCCCACGCTCGACGCCGGACGTTGTGTGGTCATGCCGGGCTTCGTGGACCCGCACACGCACATCATTTGGGCGGGCGACCGCGCGGATGAATTCGAAAAGAAGATGGCAGGCACGCCCTATCTGGATATTCTGGCGGCGGGCGGCGGCATCCTTTCGACTGTGCGAGCCACGCGCACCGCCAGCATGGAGGCGCTCATGGCGCAGACCCGTCCGCGCCTGCTGCGCATGTTCCGCAACGGCACTACCACCGCCGAAGCCAAGACAGGCTATGGTTTGCAGATCTCCACCGAACTGCGCCTGCTCAAAGCCCTGCTGGCGCTGAACGACGAAAGCCCGCTCGACCTTGTTTTCACTTTTTTAGGCGCGCACGCCATCGCCCCGGAATACAAAGACAACCCGCAGGGATACACGGATGAGATCGTCAACACGATGCTTCCCATGCTGAAGGAATGGTGGGAGACGCACGCCCCGCGCCAGCCCATGCCGTTTGTGGATGTTTTTTGCGAGACGAAAGCCTTCACCCTCGAACAATCGCGTCAAATCCTGACCCGGGCACAGTCGCTGGGATTCCCGCTCAAGATCCACGCCGACGAATTCGACAACCTCGGCGGCGCGGCGCTCGCGGCGGAATTGGGCGCCGCGTCGGCGGACCACCTCGTGGTCACGTCGGATGCGGATATCGAAGCGCTGGGGAAATCGGATACGGTCGCCGTGTCGCTTCCCTGCACCCCGTTCGGGCTCGCGGAGAAACATTACACGCCGGCGAAAAAACTGCTCGCCGCCGATGCCATTCTTGCGCTCGCCACCGACTGCAACCCCGGCACCACATGGAACGAGTCCATGCAGTTTGCGATTGCGCTCGCCTGCCGCTACATGGGGCTGACTCCCGCACAAGCCATCGCCGCCGCCACCATCAACGCCGCGCACGCCATCCGCAGGTCCGATGTGATCGGCTCGCTGGAAGCCGGCAAGCAGGCGGACCTTTTGATTTTGTCTGTGAACAGTTATCGTCAGATCGGCTACCGCTATGGGACGAACCTCGTCAAGCAGGTGATCAAAAAAGGTCAGGTGTATTCGGTGGATGTGGGGTATTATAGAACGGCTTAACTCACCGCGATGGAAACCAAGTGGATCGTCTTTGCAATCATTCTCCTCATCAACGCAGGCGTTGCGTTTATCATTGCATTGATACTGCTGCGCCGCCCGCCGAAGGACGGAATCCGCTCCATTACGTTCATGCTGTTTGGGCTGAGCGTCTGGTCGTTTGCGTACGCAATGATCACGCTGTCCCAGCCGCTCGAAGCGAAACTCTTCTGGCTTAAAGTCGAAAACATCGGCATCCAGTCCGTGCCCGTTTTGTGGTTTTTCTTTGCCGTGAAATACACCCGGCTGGACCGCTGGCTGACGGGAAAGCCCAGCCAGTTCCTGTTCTGGATCATCCCGGTCATTTCGCTGATCTTCCTGTTCTCCGAAGACCTGTTTCATTACTATTACACCCACACCCAGGTTGCCACCGAGACCGGCGGACCCCTCATCATCAGCCGGGGACCGATGTACTGGGTTGCGCTCTCCCAGACATATCCCTTGAGCCTGGCGGGCACTGCGGCATTGATCTGGCGGTTCCTGCGTTCCCAGGCGACCTACCGAAAACAGACCCCCTACCTGATCGGGGCAGTGGCGATTCCTTTTGCGATCAACATCGTCTATCAGATCGCGCCCAACACCATTCCCATCTTTGAAGTTCCCGTTGACCTGACCCCGCTGTCTTTCAACGTTGCCGCAATTTTGCTGGCGGCAAGCATCTTTGGCTTGCATCTCTTCGACCTGGTGCCGATTGCGCGCGACACCGTCATGGAGCATATCCCCGAAATGGTCTTCGTGGTGGATGTGCATGACCGCGTCATGGATGCCAATGCGATGGCGCAGAAGTGGCTGGGCAAATCCCTGAACGAGATCGAGGGGAAAGACCCTGTGGAAGTCTTCCGCAGCTGGCCCCAACTGCTCAACCGCTTCTTTTTCACGGAATACTCGCGCGAAGAGATCGAGATCCCCGGCAGCCCGCCGCACACGCTGGAGATCGTCGTCACCCCCATTTACAACCGCATAAATGCGCTGGAAGGACGTGTCATTCTGGCGCGGGATATTACCGAGCAGAAACTGCTCGAAAACCAGCTCAAGTCGCTCAATCATTCCCTGCAAAAACAACTCGACGAGAACGAACGGCTGCGTCTTCAATTGCAGGAGCAGGCCATCCGCGATCCGTTGACCGGAGTGTTCAACCGTCGTTTCTTCGCCGAAGCGTTGGATAAAGAAACCGCGCGGGCAACCCGCGAGAGAATGCCGTTCTCCATCATCATCATGGATGTGGACCACTTCAAACAGTTCAACGACACGTACGGGCACAAATGCGGCGACATGGTCCTGGTGACCCTGGCAAAATTTCTCATGTCGAATACGCGCCGCGGCGACATCGTCTGCCGGTACGGCGGCGAGGAGTTCGTCATCCTCATGCCGGATGCCGCGCTCGAATCCGCGCACGACCGCGCGGAATTTTTCAGGAAGGGATTTGAAAACACCCGCATCGAATATGACGGAAAGATCCTCAAAAGCACCTTTTCGGCGGGAATTGCCTCCTTCCCCATTCACGCCTCCTCAGGCGAAACCCTGTTGAACCTGGCGGACCAGGCGTTGTACTACTCCAAATCCAACGGACGCAACCGCGTGACCGTTTACTCCCCCGAAACCAGCCATCAAAATTAAGCCCGCCAGCCCAGTCCGTCTTTTCGGTATACTCACCCCCGAATCAAAACCTGTCATTTTAGGAGAAACACATGCAAATTGACATCATCGGCGTCCCTATTGACCTCGGCGCAGACCGCCGCGGCGTGGACATGGGACCCAGTGCGATTCGATATGCGCATCTGCAAAACAAACTCGAAGACCTCGGCTACACCGTCCGCGATGAAGGCAACGTGGAAGTGCCAATCGCCGAGATGTGCAGCATCACCAACCCCAAATTGAAATACATTGACTGCATCATCCCAATGGCGCGGCGCGTTTCCGGCGCGGTATCCACTTCGGTGCAGGCTGGCAACTTCCCGCTGGTGATCGGAGGCGACCACAGCCTGTCCATCGGCTCGGTACGCGGCGCGGCGCGCAACAAAAAAATCGGCGTCATCTGGCTCGATGCCCACGCCGATTTCAACACCGCCGAGACCACTCCGTCCGGCAACATTCACGGCATGTCGCTCGCCATTCTTGCCGGGCTGGGAGAAAAAAGCCTCGTGCAATTGTGGGACGAAGCGGTGCCGGTGATTGACCCCCAAAAGATCGCCATCATCGGCGCGCGCGACCTGGATTCGGGCGAAAAAGTCAACCTGCAGGAGGCGGGCGCAATGGTGATGAGCATGGAGCAGATTGACCGCTATGGCATGGTCGCCGTCATCGAAAAAGCCATTGAGCGCGTCAGCCGCGATGTGGATGGCATTTTCCTTTCGCTTGATCTCGACTCGCTCGACCCCGAACACGCACCGGGCGTGGGAACTCCCGTCCCCGCCGGGCTGACGCAGCGCGAAGCGCACCTCGCCTGCGAGATGATCGCTGAGACCGGCAAACTCGTCGGCATGGACCTGGTGGAGGTCAACCCCATCCTCGACGTGCAAAACCGCACCGCCTCTCTCGCTGTGGACTTCGCCCTCTCCGCGCTTGGACGCCGCATCTGGAACGGAGGCGCATGAAACCGACCCTTTCCGATTTGGAACGACTCGCCCGCGAAGCGGGATCCATTCTCCGTGACGGCTACAACAAAGATCACACGGTTCATTACAAAGGGACAATTGATCTTGTGACCGAAGCGGATCACGCCTCTGAAGCCTTTCTGCTCGGCGAGATCAAGTCGCATTTCCCCGGCGGGCACATCCTCGCCGAAGAGAGCGGAAACATTCAAGGAAGCAACGAAGACCTCTGGTACATTGACCCGCTCGACGGCACGGTCAACTACGCTCATCACATCCCCATCTTTTGCGTCTCGATTGGTTTCGCCGCGAACGGCGTGGTGACTCTTGCCGCCGTCTACGACCCGCTGCGCGATGAAATGTTCACCGCCGAGCGCGGCAAAGGCGCATTCCTAAACGGCAGGAAAATCCAGGTCTCCAACACGGATGAATTGCAGAAAAGCCTGCTTGTCACCGGCTTCCCTTACGACACCTGGAGCACCGAACTGGACAATTTCAAATACTTCGAGCGCCTTGCCAAAAAGACGCAGGGCGTGCGCCGCCTCGGCTCCGCCGCCCTGGATGTGTGCTACGTGGGCGCAGGGCGTTTCGACGGCTTCTGGGAGTTCAAACTCAAACCCTGGGACATCGCCGCCGGAGGCTTGATCGCAAAAGAAGCCGGGGCAAAGGTCACAGCCATTGATGGAAGGGAAGATTATCTTTCCGCGCCGTTGTCCATTCTGGCAACCACACCGGGGATTTATGAGGAAGTGCGGGCGCTGTTGAAATAACAAAAAAACAATGGCGGATTGCCATCGTTTTTTAATCGCAAATTAAAAATCGTCAATTGAAGGTGGGCCCGGCAGGATTCGAACCTGCGACCAAGCGATTATGAGTCGCCTGCGCTAACCGCTGCGCCACGGGCCCGGATTAAGTTCCAAGTGTCAAGTGTCAGGGTGTCACGTGACACCTGGAACCTGACGCTTGACACCGAATCAAGAGCGGGAGACGGGATTCGAACCCGCGAATGTCAGCTTGGAAGGCTGATGCCTTACCACTTGGCGACTCCCGCAAAGTGTCCTGATTTTACTTGTATGCCTGACGTCAGTCAAGCACCTTGACCGTCCTGAGGCATTACAGTACAATACAGCCCGCTTAATAAATGCCCTCGTAGCTCAGTGGATTAGAGCGCTTGCTTGCGGAGCAATAGGTCGCGTGTTCGAGTCGCGCCGAGGGCGCCACAATCACCGTCTTTCGAACGAGAGACGGTTTTTCATTTTTTAGGCCGCGTGCCCCATCGAGGGACTTTTCGAGTCGCGCCGAGGGCGCCACAATCACCGTCTTTCGAACGAGAGACGGTTTTTCGTTTTTTAGGCCGCGTGCCCCATCGAGGGACTTTTCGAGTCGCGCCGAGGGCGCCACAAATTTCGAGAAGCGGAACTTCCGCTTCTTTTGCTTATAATTGGGACACATATGAACAAAAAGAAACCCCATATCCTCCTCACCAACGACGATGGCATCCGTTCGCCCGGTCTGTGGGCGGCGGCGAGTGAACTCTCGAAGATCGGCTACGTCACCGTCGCCGCGCCGCGCGAGCAATCCACCGGCATGGGGCGCAGCCTGCCCAGCACGTCGGATGGGATCATTCGCAAAGAGAAAGTACAGGTCAACGGTCAGGAATGGGAAGTGTACGCGGTAGGCGGCTCCCCGGCGCAAGCCGTCCTGCACGGCGTATTGGAGATTGTCCCGCACAAACCCGACCTGGTCGTTTCGGGAATCAACTACGGAGAAAACGTTGGTTTGGGGATCACCATTTCCGGTACGGTGGGCGCGGCGATGGAAGCCGCCTCCCTCGGCTACCCCGCGCTGGCGGTCTCGCTCGAGACGGAAACCCATCAACACCTGAGCCACTCAGAAGAAGTGGATTTCAAAGCGGCGGGCTATTTCACCGCTTATTTTGCGAAACTGTTGTTGGAGAAGAAACTCTTCGATGGGGTGGATTTACTCAAGGTGGAAGTGCCGCGTCACGCCACGCCTGAGACGGGGTGGCAAATGGCGAGGCTTTCCCGCCACCGATACTATCAACCAATCCCCGCCCAAAGAGAATCCTGGGATGTGCCCGGCTCCATCGGATACAAGCACGATAACAGCATTGACCAGGAACCCCAGGACACCGACGTGCACGTTTTGCGCAAGAAGAAAATGGTCGCGGTCACGCCCATCAACCTGGACATGACCGCGCGGGTGGATTTGAAGGAACTGGAAAATTATTTGCGGAAATAATTTCACCACAGATAAACACAGATGAAAAGGATCAGTCGTCAACCATCCGTGTTTATCTGCGTTCAGCTGTGGTCTACGCGCGAATCATCGTCAACAGCATCTTGAATTTTTGGATCGCCCTCAACGCATGGGGTTCGTTGGCGGGCATGATAATTGCATTCCCCTCTTTTAAGTGATACGGCTGACCGGAGATGGTCACTTCCGCCTCGCCTTCGAGGATGTGGACGAGCGCATCGTAGGGAGCGGTGTGCTCGCTCAAGCCCTGGTCTTTATCAAAGGCAAACAACGTAACGTTGCCCGCCTCCGCTTTGGTGATCTGGCGGCTGACAACCGAGCCTTCCTGATAACCGACCATTTCAGCGAAATTTAGAATTTGCGATTTTGGTGCAGTGGACATGGATTCCTCCAGTGGGATGTTTTAACACGAAGGACACGAATTGCACAAAGGGGGAAAGAAAACCCATCTTGCGTATCCCTTCTTCGTGACCTATCTATCCTTAGTGTCTGATCATTTCTTCTTCCGGCGGTTTCAAGGAGCGAAACTCCCGGAACAGCAACAGGTCATAGATGATTTTAAGCCCGCCGGATAAAAAAAACGGCGCGCTGAATAAAACCGGGATGCTGAAAAACACGCCGGTTAACGCCGGGGAGATGGCGGCGCCCACGGAACGGGCGATGGCGGTCACGCCTGCGGCGGCGGAACGTTCGTCGGGGTCCACCACTGCCACCGTGTAAGATTGACGCGTCGGCACATCCATTTGGGAGATGCTGAAGCGCAGGAGCAGGACTCCGATGGCGAGCGGCAGGCTCGGCATCAACGGGACGAGCATCAAAAGGATGTTGGACGGGATGTGCGTGAAGACCATCGTGTTGATCAGCCCGATCTTTTCCGCAAGTTTGACCGCCAGCAAGGCTGAGATTCCCGCCAGAATATTCGCGCCAAAGAAGATACTGCCGAGAATGCCCGTGTCCACGCCGAATTTGACGTGGAACCAATACGCCATCATGCTCTGCACGAGCAAACCGCCTGCGAAAGCGTCAATGGAAAAGAGCGCGCTCAATTTCAGCACGACGTTCCGCGAGCGGTGCAAGCCCAGCACTTTTTTATTTTGATTTTGGGTTTTGGCGGCTTCGATGGCGGGGGAAACGCCGAGAAACAGGATTCCCAAAACCAAGCCGCCTAACGCATACCCAAACAGGATGAAGCGATAGGATTCCAACGCCGACCAGCCCTGCGATTGAAGCCACTGTGCCAGCCAGCCGCCTGCCAGCGCGCCAAATGCGGACGAAAAGGATCCGCCCAGGTTGTACCAGGCAAAGAGTCTCGTGCGCGATTGGTCGGAGACCAGTTGGGTCAGTCCCGCCTGCTCGACAGCAAGAAAAGGACCGATCTCCTTGTCGTTCGGGCTGATGACACCGATGATCGCCGCCGCCGCAAGCACAACGATGTTCCTGGTCAGCACGAATACGATTCCCGCACCCAGCATGAGCAATGCCCCGATGAGCAGGGTGCGTTTGCGTCCAAAACCGTCCGCGCGGGTGGTGAGCCAAAGCGTGATGACCGCGTCTCCCGCAAAGGTGAGGGTGAATAACAAACCAACTTGTTTTTCAGTCAGCCCCGCCTCGGTCAGATACAGTGCAAGGATCACTGCGAGGAATCCGTAACAGAACATGCGGATGATGCGGGTGGTGAAGAGCAGGATGATGTCTTTGCGGTGAGGCATGATGTGTCCTTTTACATGAAAATCAACCCGAACAAGCCCGCGGCAAGCACAACCACGGCGACCGTCCATTTGGATTTCGAGAGGAAGAGGACGATCAACGCCAGGCTGAAAACGATCCAGGCGTTCAAGCCCAAGACGGTCTCGTTCAAAATTCCAAGCGCGGTGACGGCGATGAGACCGACCACGCCTGCTGTGACTCCGTCCAAAAAGGCGTGCGCGGATTTGTTTTCGACGATTCGTTCGAGGGTTTCATGTCCGATCATGGTGAAGGCGAAGGCTGGGGCAAAGACACCGACGGTCATGGCAAGCGCGCCGAGCGGACCGCCGCCGATGTAGCCGACGAACGTGGAGAAGATGATGAGCGGCGCGGGGAGCAGGCCGGAAAGCGCGAGTCCATCCAGGAATTGGGCGTTGGTCAGCCACTGCCCCGCTGTCACCGCGTCGTGTTGAATGAAGGGAATCGCTGTGTATGCGCCTCCGAAGGTGAGCAGTCCCGCGCGCAGACCGGAAAACAGCAAAGCCCAAATGGAGGGCGTGGCAGCTGCAATGGTGGTAACGGCTTGGGCGGCGGCAGGCGCAGAAAAGGTCAGGGCGTGGAAAAGGATTCCGATGGAAAACACAAGCCCAAGCGTCAGTGCGAGGCGGGAGCGTTCCATTCCAACGAGGGCGTAGATCAATCCTGCAATCAAAAGCGTGATCAAGAAATTCACATCAAACAGTTGAGCAAATCCCGCGAGGAAGGCGATGCCCCACAGCCATTTGTTTTCATGCAGGGCGTGACCGCCGATGCGATTCACTGCGCGCACGATGAGCGCGGCGACGGCGGGCTGCATTCCGAGAAACGCGGATTGAAAGAGCGGCGAGTTGATGCCGTACGAAACGTACAGCCACGAAAGCGCGAACATGAGCAGAAAACCGGGAAGCATGAAGCCCAGCCCGGCAAGAAACGCACCGATTCGCCCGCGCGCGATCATGCCGAAATAAACGCACAACTCATGCGCTTCGGGTCCAGGCAATGCCTGATACACCGCCAGCACGCGGTTGAAACGTTCGGGCGCGATCCATTTTTCTTCGTCCACAAGTTCCTGGCGAATCATCGCAATCTGCGCGACGGGTCCGCCCCAGGCGAGAAAGCCGAAATGAAGGAAGCGGAGGAAGAGTTGAAGGAGGGAGATGGGCATGAGGGATAGAGGTCGGAGGTTGAAGGTCGAAAGTGGAAAGTAGAAAGTGGTGTCAGGTTTGGGTGAGTTGAGACAGCAGGCGATTCAAATTTTTTAGGATGACATCGCGCGCGGCTTGATAATTTTCGCTGACGGGCGGCACACCTTCCCAATGTTCGATGGAATTAACTATCCTTCCACGAAGTTCACGAAGAAGCACGAATTTCTTTCGATTTTCGTGACCATTCGTGTTCGTCGTGAATTCTTCTTCGCTTGTCGTCAGTTGTCATTTCGGGATAACTCCTTCAATATCGCCAGCGTTTCCATTTTGCCGCCCGTGCCGTTCTCGCCGCCGGGTCCCACACACGAGGGACAGCCGTCTTCGCATTCGCATTCCTTCACCAATTCATAAGCGCGTTGAACGAGTTCATCATGAATTTCAAACAACCGCTGGCTGAAGCCGATTCCGGCAGGGACGAGATCGTACAAAACGACGGCGGGTTTTCCACCCGCTGCCGACCACGCGGGTTCGGAGAAGACTCCCAGGTCGCGCGGGTCGCACATCAGGAACAGCGGCGCAAGGTTGCCGAGCGCAAACCCCAAGCCCGCCAGCCCGCTGCGCATCCGCACGTTCTGCTCCACTTTTTGATGACAAGTGCGGCAGAGCGTGACGAGATTTTCCAAGCGATTTGCCTCTTCTTTGGATGTGAACGCGCGGAACGGGATTTTGTGATGCACGTCATGCTCGCGTGTGGATTCCACTGCGCCGCACACCTGACAGGTGAACTGGTCCCGGCTGCGGACGGCGAATCTTATCTTCTGCCAATCCGCTCCGTAGTCGTTGGGGTCGTTGGTCCATGCGCCGGATTCGCGCAGGCGTTCGAGCGCGGCTTCGGAGAGGGTCAGCCAGTAGCCGGTGGTTTGCAGTTCGGAGGGCGGCATGTCCAGCGGTTCCAATCCCAGGTTTTCGTTGGTGAACCAGCGCAGTTTTTTGAAGCCGACGATCTGGGTTGTGACCTGGATTTCGCCATACCCTGCCTGCCCCCCTCTCCTGTTAGGAGAGGGGCTGGGGGTGAGGTCGGACAAAATTTGAATCTCCGAACGCTGCTGCGCCTCGGTGTAGTAGTCCAAGCCAACGGGGATCAATTGTGCGATGTGATTTTCGAGATTGAGTTCCTGCACAAAATACTGCTGCGCCTCGTGCATGTAGATCGCGCTGGGGTGAACCATCCACGCGGCGGATTCGCCGTCCACGGTGCCGATGATTGTCGGTTTTCCATCTTCATCCGCCGCCTGCAAGACCACGCTTTGCGGCGAGGCGGAGCGCAGGGAAATGTTCGCGGCGGGATAAGCGTCCTGCATCCAGTAATATTTTTCGTCCGAGAAGTGCGCTTCGTTGTTGGAAGTTAGAAACTGGAGATACTCTTCGATGGTTTCCCATGACAACGAGCCGAACGACTCCCCTTTTTGAAACGGCAGTTCGAACATGGCGCAGCGCAGATGCTCCAGCAGAATCAACAGGTGATTCGGGTTGACCAGCGCCTGTTCGGGCGACCTGCCAAAGAAGTATTCGGGATGATGCGCGAGGAATTGATCCAACGGATTGGGCGAAGCCACCAGCACGGAAACGGCTGGATCATCGCCGCGGCCCGCGCGCCCCGCCTGCTGCCGCGCGCTGGCAATGGTGCCCGGATACCCGACGAGAATCGCCGCACCCAAGCCGCCGATGTCAATGCCAAGTTCGAGGGCATTGGTGGCAACGACGGTTTTGACCGAGCCGTTACGTAAGCCTTGTTCGATCTCGCGGCGCTGGTGAGGGAGGTAGCCGGAGCGATAGCCGCGAATGGAAGAGCCGATATTCGATAATTCGGTGTTCGATCTTCGAATATCGAATATCGAATTTCCACCCTGCAAGTATGTCAAAATCATTTCCACCGTTCTTCTCGTGCGGGCAAAGACCACCGACTGAATGTCCCGCGCCAGCAGGTCGTTTGCCAGCCGCACGCTTTCGAGCAGGCTGCTCTTCCGCAAGCCGAGCGCCGCATCGGTGACGGGCGGATTGTAGATGATGAAGTGCCGCTCGCCGCGCGAGGAGCCGTCGTTGTCAATCAACTCAACGGGTTTTTCGATCAGGGCTTCGGCAAGTTCCTTCGGGTTGCCGATGGTAGCGGAAGCTAGAATAAATTTTGGCTTGCTTCCGTAAAAATCCACCACGCGCTTCAGCCTGCGGATGACGTTGGCGACGTGCGAACCGAAGACTCCGCGATAGGTGTGCGCCTCGTCAATGACGATGAAATGGAGATTCGAGAAAAAGTCGCTCCAGTTGGCGTGATGCGGCAGGATGCCGGTGTGCAGCATGTCGGGATTGGACAGCACAATGCGGGCGTTTTTGCGGATGGAAGGGCGGTCTTTCTGCGGGGTATCGCCATCGTAAATTCCAGCGATTAGTGACCAGTGATCGGTGACCAGTTGACGCAACACTGATAACTGATCACTGATGACTGATAACTGATCTTGCGCGAGGGCTTTGGTGGGAAATAAATACAACGCCCTTGCCTGCGGGTCTTCGAGCATGTTTGCGAGGACGGGCAGGTTGTAGGCGAGGGTCTTTCCGCTGGCGGTGCCGGTGGCAAGGATGACGTTTTGCCCGGCGCGGGTTTGATTCCATGCTTCGAATTGGTGGGAGTAGAGCGAGGAAACTCCACGCTTGGATAATGCCTCTCGAAGCGGAGCAGGCAGGTCGTTCGGAAAAGGATGCGGCTGCGCGGGACGGGGGGGAGTCGTCCGCCAGGCGGCGATGTTCGGCGCGGTATCTGCATCCCGTTTCCAAAAATCCAAAAGAGGCTGAAGGGTGTTCAAAGGATTCATTAAGCCGGAGTCAATAGAATTGTCGAATGCGAAAAAAACTCTTGGTTTTGCTTGGCTTTCACGCATGTTGGGGAGTGGTGCTTGCGTTGAGTATATCAAAGTACGGCTTGGGCGTTTCGACGGACGCCACCGCCTATATGTTCGCCGGCGTGAACTGGATCCGCGGGGACGGACTGATTGATTTCAGCGGCGGGGGCTATGTTTTGTGGCCCCCGCTTTACCCGATGCTGATCGGCTTTCTGCATCTCACGGGTTTGAGTGCGTTTGCCGCCGCGCATGTGATTCAATTTGCAGCGTATGCGCTCGCGGCTTATGCATCGTCGGCGCTTTTGCTGAAACTTTTTCCAGACGATTTTGCGTTTGCCTTTCTCGGCGCATTTTTGATCGCCGTCGCCCCGGTTTCGATCTCCACGTTTTTGATGGTGGGCACCGATTATCTTTTCATGCTTTTTCCCATCGCCGCCGCGCTCCTGCTTCAGCGATATTCTGAAAAAGGGGATTGGGCGAGCCTGACCCTGCTCGGCTTGACCGCATCCCTTGCCATGCTCACCCGTTATATCGGATACGCGCTCGTTCTTTCCGCGCTGACGGCGGTTCTGTTCGCTTCGAGCGGACCGCCGCTGAAACGAATCCTGCGTGCCGCTTACGCAGGCATGTTTTCCCTCGTCCCGTTTTTGTGGATGCTCAATACCTGGCTTGCCACCAATGGGTTGCGCCGCCCGCCGCTTTCATTTAGCGAGTACGCCGCGCAATTCACCGCCGGCGTGATTGCCATGTTCACCGTCAACGTGCCGGATGCGGCAAATATCACGATGCTGCATCATTGGATGGTGTGGGGGTGGGTGGTTTTGGCGGCAATTCTGCTTTTCGTTCTCTCGCGGCGCGTGAAGGTCTTCACGCCAATGACCATATTCCTGTTTGGGTTCGGAATGATCTACACCGCCGCTTTGTTTGGCACCGCATTGATCGCGTACTTCAATCGCCTGTGGGGGCGCTTTCAACTGCCGGATTATGTGCCCGTGATCGTCCTGTTCCTGCTGGTCATCGGGCATGGGCTGCGTTATTTGAGGGAACGCCGCTCCGGTTGGTTTGTTCCGGCGGCGCTGCTGGGCGCCGGTTTCCTGCTGTTTATCAGCGTATTGCAGTTCAACCGGACGGTGCTGCTGCTGCGCGACGCCGTTCATGGAATCATCCCGGAGAACGGCGTCAACACGCAGGAAATGAACGAGAATTCGATCATCCGCTATTGGAAGGAAAATCCGCCGGAAGGGGCATATCGCCTGTTTGCAAATTACCCGGCGGCGGCGGCGTTCCATACCCGTCACAGTGCGCAAGCCTCGCCGCGAAAGACTCCGGTTTACGGTGATGAGGTCTACCCGTTGGAGGATTACATCGGCTATCTATTTCCCGATGACCAGCCGGTTTATCTGCTGTGGATCGAGCCGAATGTTTACGAACATGTGTACCTGCCGCATGAACTTGCCCCCATCGCGGAGATTGAAGTGATCTTCGAAAACGAAGACGGCGGAATCTACCGTCTACACCCCGCCCGGCAGGCGTTCGCCTGCATGCAGGGAACGGAACGCCCATGCGCCCACGGCGAGCGGAAACCAGAACGTCACGGCGCGATAAAGGAGGGTGATGACCACCGCCTGGCTCCAGTTGACGTTCAGCGAACTCAGTGCAAGAGGCATGATGCCTTCGACGATGCCAATGCCGGACGGCGTGGGTGAAACGATGAGAAAAAGATACGCCATCGAAAACCCGGCAATAATGGTGCCAGCCGAAAAGGGCACCTCGAAGGAGAGAAACGCGCAGACCAGGATCAGCATCAGCAGTCCCTTGTCGAAGATGCCCCACAACACCGGGCGAATCAGGCTGGACGGTTTTTCCGTCAGTCCGGAAAAACCGTCCGCGATCTCGTGCGCGAATTCATGCGCGCGCGCTTCGCTGAGGTAATTTTCCCTGCGGAAAAGATGCACCACCCGGTTGACCCCGCGCGCCAGTTTTGCGAGCAGATTTCCGAGCTTCTCCGCAGACCGATACCCCGCATACAATACCGAGCCGTAAGTGACTGCGATCCCGAACAGGAAAAGCGATGCCGAGATTTCCCCCGCGTTCAAATCGTTGCGGCGGACAAGGACGACCAGCCCCAGGGCGAGGATGACGAGGAACGCCGCCTGGTCGAGCAGGAGGAACAACGCCGCCGCCACCGTAACCTTGCCAGCGGGGTGCCCGCGCCGCCGGGCTTCGGCTGCGAAGAGCGCAACCCCGCCCGCCCCGGCGGTGGGCGCCACCACATTGATAAAGTTCGCCGCCGCGGCGATGCGGCTGAGGGTCAGCACGTTTTCATGGACGCCGAGCAGGTGAAAAATGGATTGGTACATCCGTCCGCTGGCGACGAACCAGATGATTTGAATCAAAAGCGCGAGCAGGAAGAATCCCAAATGCGCCTTTTGCAGGGTGAGGAGAATGGTCTCCAGTTCGCTGAAACTGAGCGCCACCACGATTGCGCCCAGGAACAGAACCACCACGGCAAAAAGTTTCTTCATTTCGACAGGTTTTCCTTTGTTGGCTCGATGTTTTGTTTTCTCCTGTAAAGACAGGGGATGGGGGATTCGGCTTCCGCGCCGGGTCGAGGAAAACGGATCCACTTCGCAGTTTGCATTGTAACAAAACATCCGGCAGCCTGCATTTCTCGTCCTCTGAAGGGGACATTTCTACTTTGGGCTAAGTAGTCGGTCGAAATAAATTTTACAAAAATACGCTCCCGGCGGCGTCCCCGCCGCCGAGGACGGCGGCATGAGCAGGAATTTGTTTTCTAAAAAGACGGCGGCATGAGCAGGAATTTGTTTTCTAAAAACTTATGACCGACTACTTAACACTGCATTTCAGGCTATTGACAAACTTCATTCACTGAATTATGATGAAAACGAATAAAGTCTATTTTTCCAGTAGGAGTTATATAGGAAATGCGGCTATCCAAGCGCGGCGAATATGGACTGCGAGCCATGATCGCACTGGCAGAACCCGCCGAAACGGGCAATGCCCCACATATGATGCAGATCAAGGAGATCGCCCAGCGCGAACACATCTCTGCCAAATTCCTGGAGCAAATTCTGCTGGCGCTCAAGAACAATGGTCTGCTGCACAGCAAGATGGGAGTCGGAGGCGGGTATTACCTGGCAAAGCCCGCCAAAGAAATCACACTGGGGCAGATCTTCCGCGTGCTGGATGGACCTGTGGCTCCCGTGAAGTGCGTCAGCCAGATGGCGTACGAACCATGCGGCTGCCCAGACGAGGAGACATGCGGCTTGCGCCTGGTGATGGGCGACGTGCGCAACGCCATTGCAGGCATCCTCGATCACACCTCGCTGGCGGATGTGACCAGCCGCCAAAACGCGATCCGCAAAAAACTTGGCGTGAAGTAGAAACGCGCGATGGGTGCCGCGTTTTTATTTCGACGAAAAGCCTACTTGTATTATAGACTTTATGATATTTTGACATTTCAGAGTAATCAACACAGAAAAGGAGTCATATATGGAACTGTCAATTCTTATGTATGTGCTGGTGGGCTTTCTAGCCCAAATGATAGACGGCGCGCTAGGTATGGCGTACGGCGTCAGTTCGAACACCTTTCTTTTGAGTCTCGGCATTCCCCCTGCCGCCGCATCTGCCAGTGTGCACATGGCGGAGGTGGTGACCACCGGCGTTTCAGGCGCCTCGCACTGGAAGTTGGGCAACGTGGATTGGAAACTCGTTCGGCGTTTGCTCATTCCGGGGGTCATCGGGGGCGCGGCAGGCGCTTACCTGCTGACATCCATTGACGGCAACATCATCAAGCCTTACATCGCTGTGTATCTGCTCGTCATGGGCGGTGTAATCGTCTACAAGGCGTTCACGCTCCAGCCGCGCAACAAGCCCGACGGCTATCATGGACCACGCGTGAGCCTGCTTGGTTTGCTCGGTGGATTCTGCGATGCCATTGGCGGCGGCGGTTGGGGACCGGTCGTCACTTCTACACTGGTGGCGCGCGGGAAAAATCCGCGCATGACAATCGGTTCGGTAAACTTCTCGGAGTTCTTTGTCACCCTGATCCAGTCCATTTTGTTTGTGTTGACACTGACATTTGGGGAGTATTGGCAGATCATCCTGGGACTCTTGATAGGCGGGGTTGCCGCCGCACCGATTGCCGCAAAGGCGGCGCAAAAACTGCCCATGAAAGCCCTGATGATATTTGTGGGAGTTTTGATCATCGCGCTCAGCATTCGGACCCTGATTCTGGCGTTGAGTTAGCGTGGTTGTGCAGGTGAGCAGGTGCACAAGCAGCAGTCAAACATGGCTGCCTGTGTACCTGTTTCCCTGTGTACCTATTCCCCTGTTTACGTCCTCACCAAATTCCCGGCATCAAACGATACCTCGTCTTTTGCGCGTACTCTTTGTAGCCGGGCAGTTCTTCCTGCAGGGTTTTATCTTCCAACGCCGTGCGGGCGATCATTACGACTCCAAGCAGGAGGGTGGGAATCCATGCCCAGAGCGAATCCAACAACAGGGGGATGAAAAGATAGCCCAACATGCCGCCCGCGTAGCCGGGATGGCGCACGATGCGATAGGGACCCGTGCTGACCACGTGATGTCCGCGTTCGGTTTGGATGCGCACCGTGCCGGAGAAGAAGCGGTTCTCGATCAGCGCCCACGAGGAAAAACCATAACCGAGGATGATGCCGGTTAGCGCAACCAGACTCACAGTCAGGTTTGAAGCGGGGGACCAGCCAAAGAGTCTATCCAGCCCGGCGACGGTCAAAATCAGAAGGGAGCCGAGTCCCAGCAGCGGGGCGAGGATTTTATCCCACGATTTCGTATCCTTTGCATCCATGAAGCGGGCGCGTTCCCTGATCAGGTCGGGGTGACGCTGACCGGCAAGCACGCGGCTGATGACGAACGCGAGGATGCTTGCAACGGCGTACGCCCATGCCTGCCACCAGCCCCATTGACCGGAAATGAGCATCGGAAGGAACGGCGCAACGACCACGATGAGGAGCATCTGGATCACGACGCGCAGTGTGAAGGTTCGCTTGGTTTCAGACATAATGCCCTCCATAACCATTATAATAATTCGAGAAATGGATGCAACCATGAAAACCAGACGCCTTCTCCTCTTGTTGTTGGCTGCCTTTGCGTCGGCTCAGGCGGTCCTTGCCCAAAGCCGCGAGCCGGCCGCCGTCGTGCTGACGGCGGATGGTCCCATCATGCCGCCGATGCTGGAATACATCACACGCGGAATCGAAACGGCAGAGCGGCGCAATGCGGAGGTGTTGATCATCCAACTCAACACGCCCGGCGGAAGTGTGGATGCGATGCTGAAGATCATCGCGGAGATCCGCGCAAGCAGTGTGCCGGTGGTGGTGTACGTGGCGCCGAGAAATGCAATCGCCGGGAGCGCGGGCGCGATGATCACGATGGCGGGGCACGCCTCTGCCATGGCGCCGGAGACTTCCATCGGCGCATCCAGCCCCATCAGCAGTTCGGGCGAGAACCTGAATACAACCGCCGATGTGAAAACCAAAGAGATCATCAAGGCTTCCATCCGCTCGTTCGTCACGCCGCGCGGCGAGGAGGCGTGGAAACTTGCCGAAGCGATGATTGACGAAGCCAAAGCCGCCACTGCCGATGAAGCCCTGGATGCCAAATTAATTGATTTCATCGCCGACGACCTCGAAGACCTGCTGCAGCTGCTGGACGGTTTCAGCGTCCAAATGGGGGACGGCGCGCGAACGCTCGAAACGACGGGCTTGGAAATTCAGGCTTTGGAGATGAGTTTTATCGAGCAACTCCTGCTCATGCTCACCGACCCGAACATCGCCTTCCTCCTGCTCGCCATCGGTGTGCAGGCGGTGCTGATCGAACTCTCCAGCCCCGGCGGATGGGTGGCGGGTTTCATCGGCGCGGTGTGCATCACGCTGGCGGTGTACGGCTTGGGTGTGCTGCCGGTCAACTGGTTTGGAATCATCTTCCTCCTCATTGCCTTTGTGCTGTTTGTCCTCGACATCAAAGCGCCCACGCACGGCGCGCTGACAACGGCAGGCGTGGCATCCTTCATCATCGGCGCGCTGGTGCTGTTCAACTCGCCCGGCACGCCGGACTTCCAGCGCGTGTCGGTTCCGCTCGTGGTCGGCACGGGCATCTTCCTCGGCTTGCTGTTCTTCGGCATTCTGATGATTGCCCTGCGCGCGCAGCACAAACCGGCACAAATGGGGGGCGAATCCTACGTTGGGCAGGTGGGAACAGCCCACTCGTTCAGCGGCGATGCGGGACAGGTTCAGGTGGGCGCGGAGTTGTGGAGCGCAGAAAAAGCCCCCGATTCGGAACCCATCGGTAAGGGTGATAAAATCGAGGTCGTCGAAGTTCGAGGATTGAGATTAATTGTCAAGAAAAAGTAGCGCAGGATTAATCTTGCGCTGCGCAAAGGACCTTATGACTGCCACACCCACCCGAGACCGAGTCTCCCCGCAAGCGGATGCGCGTCCGCTCCGCCGACCGGATTGGATCAAAGTGCGCGCGCCCTCCGGCGAGACCTACGAATGGCTGCAAAGCCTGATGCGCAAGAAAGAACTGCATACTGTTTGTGAAGAGGCGATGTGCCCCAACCTCGGCGAATGCTGGGGAAGCGGAACCGCCACGTTTTTGATGCTGGGCGATGTGTGCACGCGCACCTGCGCCTTCTGCGACATCAAACACGGCAAGCCTGCCCTGCTGGATTGGGGCGAAGCCGAGCGCGTGGCGCAAGCCGTGAAAGCCATGAACCTGAAACACGCGGTTATTACATCTGTTAACCGTGACGAGAGGCGGGATGGCGGCGCTCCGATTTTTGCGATGGTAATTCGGAGAATTAGAGAATTGCTGCCGGGCTGTTCCATCGAAGTGCTGATTCCCGATTTCAAGGGCAGCATCGAAGCCTTGAAGATCGTCATGGATGCGCGTCCCGAAATTTTGAACCATAATGTAGAGACCGTGCCGCGGCTCTTCAAGCAGGTCCAGCCGCAGGACAATTACGAGTGGGCGGCAGCGACCCTTTCCAACGCCAAGAAACTCGACCCCGATGTGCTGACCAAATCGGGCATCATGGTGGGCTTGGGAGAGACCATGGACGAGGTCAAAGCCGTGATGCGCGACCAGCGCAGTTGGGGGGTGGATATTCTCACCATCGGTCAGTACCTCCAGCCGAGCAAGAAGCACATGCCCATGGATCGTTACTACACCATGGAAGAATTTGCCGAACTGCGCGAATACGGCTATTCGATTGGATTCAAGTGGGTGGAGTCGAACCCGCTGGTGCGGTCGTCCTATCACGCCGCGGAACAGGTGCGGGCGTTGAGTGTGGTGCATCGCAAGTTGTATGGGGAAAGTGTCAGTAATCAGTGACCAGTTTGCCTCGCTGCTTTAATTGTATGAACTCGAAAGCCAATGACTACCGATGAACTGACCAGTCAATTCCCAACCTTTCAGCGCGAACTCAAATCCTTCGTCCTGCGCCTCACCGCCAGCATGCAGGATGCGGAGGACATTGTTCAGGAAACGTATCTCAAGGCACAATCGAAGATCGATTCGTTTCGCGGCGACTCGTCGTTGAAGACCTGGGTGTTCAGCATCGCCTCGAATCTTGCCAAAGACCTGCTTCGCTCCAAAAAACGCTGGCCCGAAACCGTGACGGACATTTGCCGGGAGGAGACACTCAGCAACAGGGAATTTCTCCAGGAAGCCATGCACATCCGCGAAACGTCGCCGCAGGGGAATTTCGAAATCCGGGAGCATATCGCCTTCTGTTTTACGTGCATCGCCAAGTCGCTGCCGCTGGAGGGACATCTCGTCATTTTGTTGAAGGAAGTGTACGATTTCAAAGTGAAGGAAGTCGCCCAGATCCTGCAGCTCTCCGAAGCCATGGTGAAATATCACCTGCACGTCAGCCGCAACAAGATGATGGACATCTTCGACGGGCGCTGTTCGCTGATCAACAAGCAGGGCATCTGTCACCAATGCACCGAGTTGAACGGACTCTTCAACCCGAAGCAAAAAGCGCAGGAGGAACTGATCAAGCTCGAGATGGTGCGCGCGGCGGAAACTCGAAGCCGGGACGAGTTGTTCGACCTGCGGATGAACATCCTGCGGGAACTCGATCCGTTTACGTCGGGGGCGGCGGAATTGCAGTTGCATCATTTGGAACACAATCGGCAGGTAATGGAAAAGTATTTGGGGGAAAACGAATAACTATCGTTTTCAAATCTCCAATCGTCTAAATAAGAAAGGAGATTTAAAGATGAATCAGATCAAAGCGACAACGACCAAAACCACCTTTAGCCGGGAAACAACCGTGAGCGTGAGCATCGAGGCGGATGTGTCCATTGTGTGGGCGCTGCTGACCCACGCCTCGGATTTCCCGCGCTGGAATTCCACGGTCACTTCGATCAAAGGTGAAATCAGAGAGGGCAGCACAATCGAACTCAAGTCCACGCTGGATGAGAAGCGGACGTTCAAGTTGAAGATCAAGGAATTCGTGCCGGAGAAACGCCTGGTCTGGGGCGATGCCATGGGGAACCGCGTCTACAGCCTCGAGCGGGGAGCGGGAGGCGTGCTCTTTTCCATGACGGAGAAGATCGGCGGTCCGTTGTTCCCGCTGTTCGCCGGGATGATCCCCTCCTTCGACGAATCGTTCGAGAAGTTTGCGGCGGATTTGAAGAAGGAAGCGGAAACGATCCAGCGTTCCAAAAAATAAATGGCGCTCAGCCGCCGGGAGCCTAGAGATCCAGCGTTCCAGAGAATAAGCCAAAGGAGAATCGAAATGGAAAAGAGAACCAAAGACAATCCGTGGAAGTTGAAGACCCCTCCGCTGACATCGGACTACGAAATGTATGTGGACGTGAAGGATGGCAGGGAAATCCTCGTCTGCACTGTCGGCACGACCGTGTTGCATTACGATTATCGTGCCATCAAAGACCTGCACGAGATGTTGAAAAAGCACGGCGATTGGATGGAATTGGGCAGCAAGGACGAGAAACAGGAAGCGGTTCCGGGCACCGTGGAGCACTGGGCGCGCTCGCCAAAAAATCCCATCGGCGGCTGGTACGGACTCAAGAAAGGCTTTCGCGGCCGCTTCGCCATGTACATCCCGCCGTTGATGGAGGCGCTGGGACTGGCGGAAGTGGAGCATAACGCGCGGAATAACAGGATGCGGGCAAAATAACAGCGGCTGAAAACGGGCGCAGTCGAATCCAGGACCTGATGGGTGTTGAACACTCATCAGGTCTTATTGACTCACCCTGCACGAAAAACCGCCGGTTTTTTTACCCCTTCTTCATCCTTTCCTGACGGTTTAAAGGAGGATGTCTTCGTAACTCACCTTATACGGCAGGGGCGGCCCAGACACGGTTTTTCAAAACTCTGGTGCAGGGCTACCCTTTCTTGCAGATTGGCTGCCTGATTTACCCAAACGGGTCGTCCCTGCGACAAAATCGCGTAAGGTGAGTTCGTAAGGTGAATAATAATTCCCTGATAGTGAATTTATTCCCCATTTTTTAAGAAATGCGCACTTGTTAACCGTCATAACCTGCGGTATTATCACTCCGTCAGGGGCGGGTTTGCCCCATATACACACACCTACCCTATTTACAGAAAGAGGAGAAAATGAATAAACGTTTCCTGTTTGTCCTGCTGACCCTCATCGTAACCGCCTCGATGATCCTCAGCGCCTGTGGTACGCCTGCCACAGAGGTCCCTCCGACCGAAGAACCCACCGAGGTTCCCACGGAAGAGCCGACCGCCGAACCCACTGAAGAAATGCCCGCCATCGGTTCGCCGGAACACCCCATCAAGGTGCTGTTCGTCCCCTCTGTGGATGCGAACGTGATCGTGACCGGCGGTGAAGTGATGGCGAAGGCGCTCAACGAAGCCACCGGCTTGACCTTCGAAGTCAGCGTTCCGACCTCCTACGCCGCCACCATCGAGGAAATGTGCGCCTCCCCCTCGGACACGATGGCGTTCATTCCTGCCTTTGGCTACGTGCTCGCCAATGACCTCTGCGGTGTGGACGTTGCCTTCAAGGCTGTCCGCCGCGGCTGGGGCGTGTATTGGACCATGATCGTCGTCGCCCGCGACAGCGACATCCAGACGCTCGAAGACCTGAACGGCAAGAAGTGGGCGTATCCCGATGCGGGTTCCACCTCCGGTTTCCTCGTCCCGACCGTCATGTTCAAGGAAGCGGGCATTACCCCCGGTGAAACCCTCGAAGCCGGCGGTCACCCCGAAGCCGTGCGCGCCGTCTACAACGGCGAAGCCGATTTCGCAACTGCTTTCTACAGCCCATGGGCTGCTCCCGAAGGCGCTGAAAAGTGGAAGATCGGCGACGACCCCGAAGTGCCTGTGGATGTCAACTCCTGCGCGCTCAATGAAGACAAAAGCCAGCTGCTCTGCGAAGGCTACCGCGTCCTCGATGCCCGCGCCAACATCCGCGAGGAGTTCCCCGATGTGGTCGCCAAGGTCCGCATCCTGACCCTCTCGCCGGAAATCCCGAACGACACCCTGTCCTTCGGTCCTGAATTCCCCGCCGACCTGCGCGCCCAGATCGAAGAAGCCCTGGCGGCTTTCGCCCAGACCGAAGCCTGGGGTCAGTCCATCGGCAGCGAGGATTTCTATGGCTGGTCCGGTCTCGAACCCGCCACCGATGCGGATTACGACTTCATCCGCCTGATGGTGGCCGAATCCGGCACGACCATCGAATCCCTCAAGTAAGAACCATTCCATTGAATCAATTTCGGGCAGGGAGAATTCCCTGCCCGAACTGTCTTTATCCGAACCGTTTTGTACTTATAATCAAGGGGCAACTTCTGAATGGCGATACTCCCCGCCACATTACATCAACAACGGGAATGAATTATGCTCCAGGTAAAAAACCTCACCAAAATTTATGAGGGCGGCGTGAAGGCGCTCGATAATGTCACCTTCGACGTGCCAAAGGGACAGTTCCTCGCCGTGATCGGTCTGAGCGGCTCCGGCAAATCCACCCTGCTGAGGTGCATCAACCGCCTGATTGACCCGACCGCCGGGCAAATCTTATGGGATGGCGAAGACATCACCGCCGCCTCCCCGGAGGAAATGCGCCGCATCCGCCGCCGGATTGGGATGGTCTTCCAGCACTTCAACCTTGTGCATCGCTCCAGGGTGATCACGAACGTGCTTGCCGGAAGGCTTGGGTACGTCAACCCGGCATGGAGCCTGCTCAACCGCTTCCCGAAAGAGGATGTTGAGAAAGCCGTCCGGCAACTGGAGCGCGTCGGCATTGCGGATAAAGCCAACCAGCGAGCCGACGAATTGAGCGGCGGGCAGCAGCAGCGTGTGGGCATTGCGCGCGCGCTCATGCAGGACCCGAAAATGCTTCTCGCCGATGAGCCGGTTGCCAGCCTGGACCCCGTCCTCGCGCACAGCATCATGAAACACCTGGAAGAAATCAACAAAAACGACGGCGTGACCGTGCTGTGTTCGCTTCACTTCCTCGACCTTGTACATCGTTACGCAGACCGTGTCATTGCCCTCAACGAAGGCCGGCTGGTCTTTGAAGGCTTGCCGAACGAAATAGACGACAGGAAATTCAAAGACATTTACGGCCGCGATGCCGAACGGGTGGGATAACATGAAAAACAAAAAAGTATCTCCCTGGAAATCCCTCCAAACCGGGCTGGCTGTCCTGCTGGCGCTCACCGTTTACGCCTACGGGTTCGAGATCACAAAAATCAACCTTGCCGAACTGCGCAGCGAACAACGCCGCGAAAGCCTCACGCGCGTCACCCGCGCGCTGGCGCAGCCGGATATCTTCGAATTTGAAAAGGAAGAGCAGGCATTCACTGCGCCCGTGTACGTGCCCTGTCCCGAAGGCGGCGCTTCCTTTGCCGAGCCGGATACCTCCGGCCCGTATGTCATCGTCACGCCTGGATGCGCCGAGCCGGGAGAAACCGTCACCGTGGAAGGATTCAACTTCTTCCCCAACGCCAGTGGACCCGTGCGCTTCGTTCCGGGCAACGACCCCGCCTATCTCGTTGAACTTGGCAACGATACCGCGCTGACCGATGCAGATGGTCATTTTGCCGTCCAGATCGTCCTGCCCGACCGCACCAGCGAAGACGTCCAATACATCCGCGCCACGATGCGCCGGAATGTCGGCTTGCCCAAATTCACCGAAACCGCCAAACTTACCTGGGACAAAATCGTCGAGACCGTGTTCCTCGCCCTGCTGGCGACCACGCTGGGAACCCTGCTTGCCATCCCGCTCAGTTTCATCGCCGCGCGCAACCTGATGAAACCGGTGCGAAGCCCGCTCGCAAGTATTTCGTTATCCATTATCGGCTGGCCCCTCGGTATCGGGGCTGGGTACCTTTTTGTGAGCCAGATCGGGAAGGTCTCCGCATCCATCAGCACCATTCCGCTCAATCTGGTCAGCGTGATTGTGGCGCCGCTGGTCTTCTGGCTGGCATTCCGCTGGGCGATGCCGCAGGAAGAAACGGCAAGCGCGAGTCTGGGACTGCGTATCGCACGCCTGCTGGCTTTGTTTGCCGGTACGCTGGTCGGTCTGTTCGGGTTCTTCCAACTGGCAGAGTTGACCGCCAATATCAGCCTCGGCATTCGTGAAATGCTTGGTCCTGTCGGGTTCTTTGCCACCTTCCTTTTCCAGATCAGCGACATCCTGCGCGTGACCACACCCGCCATCGGCGCGCTTGCCGCGGGCGGCGCTTTGAGCGGTTTCCTCGGGCGTATCGGTCAGCGCGTCACAGAGAAGGGAGCCGCAGCGGGAGTCAAAGTCCTCAACATGGCGCTGGCTTCGCTGGCGGGGGCGACCATTTTCGGTCTGCTCGGCTGGCTGGTGGAATGGCTCTACCAGATTGGCAGACCCATGTACACGCTGTATGGTCCCCTTGGAACGGGCGCTGCCCTGGGCTTGCTCCTGGCGATTTTCACCAGGGCAAAGAGCACCCTTCCGATAGGACTGGTGGTTTACACCATCACGCGCACGCTCCTCAATACCCTGCGTTCCGTCGAAGCGGTCATTATGGCGATTGTGTTCGTCATCGCGGTGGGCATCGGTCCCTTCGCCGGGGTGATGGCGCTTGGGCTGCATACCATCGTCAGTCTGGCGAAACTGTACTCGGAACAGGTGGAGAGCATCTCCGCCGGTCCGCTCGAAGCGGTGGAAGCCACCGGTGCGAACCGGCTCCAGACCATCATCTATGCAGTCATTCCGCAGATCATCCCGCCGTATATTTCCTACACCATGTACCGCTGGGACATCAACGTGCGCATGTCCACCATCATCGGCATCGTGGGCGGCGGCGGCATCGGCTTTGTGCTCATCCAGAACATCAACCTGTTGAACTACCGCGCCGCCAGCGCGCAGATGATCGCCATTGCCATCGTCGTCTCGTTCATGGATTACATCAGTTCCGTCATGCGCGAGAAGTACGTGTAGTTCGATTTGCATCCCGTAAACATGACTCACCCCGAAATTAAGTTTCGCGGGTGAGTTTGTTTTCGAGGATGATGGAACACAGACTAACTCAATGTCGCGGATTCTTTTGGGCTTTTCTGTTCCGCCTTGGCAACTTCCGTGCACCTTTCAAAATCGTTTTCAAACGGTTGGCAATTGTTGTATATAATAGGCGAAAAAATTACCCCCTTTGGGAGGAAACCTTGAACGAAACCCCGCTCCTCATCCGTCCCATGACCCTCGGCGAAATTCTGGATAAAGCCATCCGCCTCTATCGGCAGAATTTCCTGAAGTTCCTCGGCATCCTTGCAATTCCCTACATCCCGCTGACGCTCATCCAAATGGTCCTCTCGGTCTTGTACACGACCACTACATTGCAATCCATCGTTGACCAAAGAGGCGATCCGTCTGAACTGCTGGGCAGGGGCATCGCGGCTATTGCCGGCATCATCATCTTTGGAATTGCAAACTTCATCCTTGTAAGCGGCTTTGCCACTGCGGCGCTCACCCGCGCTATCGCCAACAACTACATGAACAAGCCCATCGGCATTGTCGCTTCCTACCGGGCGATTGCCAGCTCTGGCTGGAAACTGGTCCTGGCGCTCCTGCTGGCTGGCATCCTGGTCGTCATCCTGTTCTTCTGGGCGCTGGTCCCCATTGTCGGCTGGCTGAGCGGACCCGGCGTGGGCTTCTTCCTGTTGCTGATCGTCATTCCGCTTATCGCGCCCATCGCCGCGCTCGAAAACCTGGGCGTTTTGAACACGATCCGCCGCGCATGGGATATGGGACGCAGCCGCTTTTGGTGGCTGATCGGCTACGCCATCGTCCTGTTCCTGCTCGGTCATTTGATTGTCTCCGGTCCCGTTTACCTGCTTAGGACCGTGCTGCAATTTGCGTTCTACTCCCTGCCTGAGATTGATTACTCCATGCAGACGATGTTGAGCACCATCATCACCACCCTGGTCAGTCTGGCGCTGGGCTTGCTGTACACCCCCCTGCAGTTGACCATGATGACGGTCGTCTATTTCGACCTGCGCGCCCGCCACGAAGGGCTCGACCTGGCTTTACAACTCGCTTCGCTGAACGAACCTCAAACGGCTGCCGCCCTGCCGGAAATCTCGACCAGGGAATCCACACCCTTGCTCACCGGTCTCGACCTGGGGCGCTTCGCCCTGCTTTCCCTGATCAGCATGGCGCTCCTGGGATGTTATTTCTTCTTCGTCTTTGTCTTTCTTGGGATAACCACCGCAGGGCTCTAAACCGAGGATGAAAGTCTCCATCAAAACCGCCCTTTTGGTTCTCCTCCTTGCCTGTCTCTTCGGCTGGGCGGCGCGAAACGTTTTTGCAGAGTCAACTGCCATTACGGAAGACCAGTATTGGGCGCTGGTGCAGGAATCGCGCGATATTGTCGCCGGGCTCGAAAATGCTGCGGGGGAGAGAACTTCGCAGGAACTGGAACAACTTGCGGCGCGGTGGGATGCGGTCACCGAAGTGGAGGTGGATGGACGAAGAATCCCGGTTGACCATCAATATCTGACCATCCTGATGAGGTCGAACCCGCCCGACCTCGAAAAATTGGATGCCCTTCTCGCCTCTTTCCTGGACGCTAAGCGGGATGCACCGATGGGAGTTTTTTCTCCCTCCGACCTTGCCCCCCTCAATGAGATTCTGGCGCGTCCCGAATTTCAATGGGAGGAAATCCCTCCCAACCCGGTCTCGGACTGGATCCAAAGGATTTTCGATACGCTGAACCGCTGGCTGAATGACCTCCTTGGCTTTACGTTCGATGTCATCGGCGCCGATGTGACAGCGTGGGTCATGGGCATCCTGCTCGTCCTGGTGTTCTTTTTTGTGTTCCGCACCCTGTTCGCCGATTTTCTGAACGAAACACAATTGAGCGGGGAAAACGACGGCGAGGAACCGCTCACTTCCGAAGCGGCGTTCGAAAAGGCGCAGCAGCTTTCGCGCGGCGGGGATTATCGTTCAGCCGTGCGGTATCTCTATCTTTCCACCTTGTTGATTTTGGATGAGCGCGGCGTGATGCGTTACGACCGCTCGAAGACCAACCGTGAGTATTTGCGCAGCGTCGCCGATGCGCCCGAACTTTCCAAACCGCTGGAAGAAGTCATCGAAGTGTTCGATAACGTCTGGTACGGCTACCATTCGCTGGGCGAGGAATCCTTCAAGCACTACAGCGACCGCGTGGAAGAACTGAAGGAGAAACGCTCATGAAGTTCTCCCGCGATACATGGCTGGGAGTCGGCATCCTGCTGGCGCTGGTGATCATTACTTCCATTGCCGCCGCCCAGCGGGCGGACGAACGGCGGATCCCATACCTGAGCACCTCCTCCCGGCCCGATGGAACCCTGGCATTCAAACTCTGGCTGGATGAACTGGGATATGCTTCGGCGGAAGCCTTTTCGCTTTCCTTCAACCCCGAACCGGATATCAAAATCATCTTCATGATCCAGCCCTTTGTTTCCGTTACAGGCAACGAATGGAAACTGCTGGACCAATGGCTGGAACAAGGCGGCACGCTTGTCATCGCCGGCAGGAACGGCGTGACCGATGCCGCCATGGAGCACTTCGATTTCAATATCGAATACCTGCCGCAGCAGACGGAGGAAATCCTCCCCGCCCTGCCGCTCCTGAAATCACCAATTCTCGATTCAAAGGTCGCGCTTCGGACGGACCTCGGCATCGGCACCACGCGCACGGATTTCACCCCGCTGATGACCGCCAAAGGCAGGCCGGTAATGCTGACCTTCGAGCAGGGAAAAGGGCGCGTCATCCTTGCCACAACGCCGGAAACGTTCACCAACCGGGAACTCAAAAACCGGGCAACCGCCGAACTTATGCTGAACCTGCTCGCGTTTGCCGGTGAAAAGGGGGCAGTCCTTTTCGATGAATGGCATCATGGGTTTCAATCCGCGAGTGCGGTCGGACCCGAGCAGTGGCTGAGAAGTACACCCGGAGGTCACGCCATCCTGTTTGCGGTCTTCGTCGTCTTCATCGCCCTCATCCTTCAGGGACGTTCCTTCGGACGCCCCGTGCCGCTCAAGCATGAGATCAAGCGCCGCGGACCGATGGAACACGTCACTGCCGTTGCAAACCTGAACCGCAAGGCGGGACATCGCAGCGAAGTGGCAAGGCAATATCACAACCGGCTCAAACGCCGTCTGGGACATCGCTACCGCCTCGACCCATCCATGCAGGATGAAGAGTATGTGACGGCGCTCGCCGGTTACAACCCCGCCGTGGATAAAGAGGAATTACTGCGCCTGCTGAAGCGCCTTTCGCAAACGGACATCGGCGAAGCGGAATTGCTGAAACTCTCCGCCGAAGCCGCAAAATGGATGACGGAGTAACCCGCCGGCGCGATCTTATTTTGGAGAGACCATGCAAATCACAGAATTGAAACAGATCTTCGACACATTGAAAACCGAAGCCAACAAGGTTCTCGTCGGGCTGGACGATCCCTTTGAACTGCTGGTAGCGGCGTTGTTCAGCAACGGGCACGTCCTGCTCGAAGGCGTGCCCGGCACGGCAAAAACCCTGATGGCGAAAACGCTTGCCTTCATGGTGCAGGCACAGTTCACCCGCGTGCAATTCACGCCCGACCTGATGCCCTCGGACATCCTCGGCACCAGCGTGTTCGACATGAGCACCTCGCGCTTCTATCTCAAAAAGGGACCCATCTTCACCCAGCTGCTCCTCGCCGACGAAATCAACCGCGCCCCGGCGAAGACCCAGTCTGCACTGCTCGAAGCAATGGAGGAAAGACAGGTCAATCTTGAAGGCGAGCGCCACCTGCTCGCCGCGCCTTTCATGGTCATTGCCACCCAAAACCCCATCGAATACGAAGGCACATATCCCCTGCCCGAAGCGCAGTTGGACCGTTTCATGTTCAAGGTGCTCGTGCCATATTCGCCGCAAAACGTGGAAGTGGAAATCCTGCGCCGCAACCACCGGGGTTTCGACGCCCATGACATCGAAAGCTCGGGCATCAACAAGGTCATCAGCGCCGAGCAGGTGATGGCAATTCGCAAATTGATCCAGGGAGTGACGGTGGAGGATGGAATCCTCAACTACATCGCCGCCATCAACGCCGCCAGCCGCCGCTCCCCGGACCTGCTGCTGGGCGCCAGTGCCAGAGCCGCCACTCACGTTTTGGCTTCCGCCAAGACCTTTGCCGCCATGCAGGGACGCGATTTCGTCACGCCGGACGATGTGAAGTACGTCGTCCCGGCGGTATTCCGTCACCGGGTGCTGTTGAAGCCCGAAGCCGAAATCGAAGGCTTGGATGCCGATGCGGTCATCAGCCGCGTGCTGGCTTCTGTCGAAGTGCCAAGGTAATGATTTCAGGTGCGAAAACGCTCCCTCCGGCAGTGTGAGCGGGTTTTGCGCTGCGAACCATCTTCATAGAAAATAATGCTCCCTTCAACTCGCGGTGTTCTTGTATTGCTGCTTGCCGTCCCGCTCATTGCGCTGGGCGCATTGATTCGCGGCGTGGAATGGCTGGGCTGGGTCTATGCCCTGTTTGCGCTCGCCATGTTCTACGCGGACTGGCGCATGGCAGGCGGGGTTCAACGCTTCGATGTGGAACGCAAACATGAAAACAAACTCTCGCTTGGCGTGCAGAACCCCGTCACGCTCAATGTGAGAAACCGCTTGCGCCGCGGCACCAGTTTCCAGGTCCGCGATGAAGCGCCGGAGGAATTTCAGATCGAGACGAGGGTCATGGAGGGCAGTGTCCCGCCGCTGGGGACGTGGAGACAGATCTATCATCTTCAACCGCTGCGGCGCGGCGATTACAGGTTTGGCAACATCACGTTGCGATGGCGCGGTCCGCTTGGACTGGTGTATCGCCAGGGGGTGGTGCAGGCGGAGACGCCCGTGAAGGTGTACCCGAACTTGATGGACGTGCGCAAGTACGACCTGATGCTGAGAAAGAACCGCTTGCAGGAGATGGGATTGCGGCACACCCGCATGTTCGGCGAAGGGACGGAGTTCGAACGCCTGCGCGAGTATTTGCCCGATGATGAATACCGCCGCATCAACTGGAAGGCGACGGCGCGGCGTCATCGCCCGGTGACGGTGCAGTACCAAACCGAAAGAAGCCAGACTGTGATTGCGGTATTGGATACGGGACGCATGATGCAGTCGCCCGTGGCGAACATCGCCAAGTTGGATTATGCCGTGAACGCAGTTTTGTTTTTGGGGTATGTTGCCACAGGCAAGGGCGACCGCGTGGGCGTGATGAGTTTCGCCGATGATGTCAGTCATTATCTCGCGCCCAGGCAGGGACGCGGTCAGTTCTACCGGATGCTGGAGGTTTTGTACGCAGTGGACGCCCAGCCAGTGGAACCAAACTACCGCAAGGCGCTGACGTATCTTGCAGTAAAGCAGAGACGGCGCGCGCTCGTGGTCATTTTTACGGATTTAAGCAGCGGCGCAAGTTTGGATTCGCTCGTGGCGCAGGTTTCACTGCTGGCGCGCTCGAGCCTGCCATTGGTGGTGACCATCAGCGACCCGGATGTGCACGCCGCCGCCGATCAGGTTCCGACGGATATGCTGTCGGTGTATCAGCGTGCGAGCGCCGCGCACATGCTCGATGAACGCCGCCTGGTGCTGGATACGCTCCGTAAACGCGGGGTGCTGACGCTGGACGTGCCCGCCAACCAACTTTCGCTGGCGGTGATCAACCGGTATTTGGAATTGAAGGGCAGGACGATGCTGTAGGTTGAAACCATAATTCAAGGTCCCCAGTGCCCTCCGCGATAAAATGGATATGGCGAATTATTCGAATTTCCACGTTTTTTGTTTTTCCCGTCCTGCCGTGAACAAATATGAATACATCAATACGCCGGAGAGGATGCCCACGCCCCACTTCACAAACCAGGGCATGGCTTCGTTGGGCGAGATAAAACCTTCGATGATTCCGGCGAGGACCAGCCAGGGGACGGCGCCGCCCAGCAATTGAACGGCTTTGCGCGCGGCGATGGCGAGCGCGTCGCGCCGGCGCATGAGACCCGGCCGCAGTAGAGCCCACCCCAGCATCAAGCCGGAGCCGCCTGCCATGAAGATGACGCTCAGTTCGATGACGCCGTGCCCGACCACGAAGGTGGCGAGTTCAAAGCCAATGTCGTGGTAACTGGTCAAGCCCAACAGCCCGCCGAGGATCAAACCGTTTTGCACCAAAATCCACAACGTGAACAAACCGCCGCTCACACCGCTGGCAAATGCCAGAAAGGATACGCGGATATTGTTTTGCATGATGAACGAGGAGGCGTAGGGTCTTTCCTCCATCGAGATGTCAATCCACAATTCCTTGTTTTCGACGATGGGGATCAGGCTTTGCACTTCCGCAGGCAAGAGCCAGATGGCGGAATCCGGCGATGCCGCCACGGCAAAGCCGGATGCCAAAGCCGGTATGATAAACATCAGAAAGGCGCTCAGGGTGAATATGAATGTCTCGCGGAACAGGCGCGGGAAACCGCGCAGGGCGAAATCCACGAGGTTTCTCCACGCGAGCGGTTCGCCCTGGTAAAGGACGGAATGCGTGCGCGCCACAAGCTGATTGAGGAACCGGGTGATGCGGTGACGGGGAAAGTCCCGTTTGGCGAGCGCCAGGTCCGAGCTGGCTGCCCGATACAGGCTGGCAAGCCGTTCCACGTCCGAGGTGGTGAGGCGTTGTACATCTTTTTGGGTGCGTTCGAGCAGTTCGCTCAAAAGTTCCCATTCGCGCCTGCGCGACTGGTAAAATTCATCAACATTCATCGTGACCTATCTTTCGGGGAGAGCATCCCGCCATTTCAAGGATTGAACAATTATACCCATGACAGACTCAAACGACCTTCTTAAAATTGACACGCCCGAAAATGTAACCTTCGATTACGACATTGCAGGCATCGGCTCGCGCTTCCTTGCGGCGCTGATTGACACCGCCCTGATCGTCATTGTGCAGGTGATCCTCTTCGGCGGGGTGATTCTGGTTATAAGCCTGCCGCAGGTAGAAATGACGGGTGCCGTTGCAAGCTGGCTGTTTGCCATTGCCGGGCTGGTGAGTTTCGTGTTCTTGTGGGGCTACTATATCTTCTTCGAGATCCTTTGGAACGGGCAGACGCCCGGCAAACGGCAGATTGGATTGCGGGTCATCCGCGTGGATGGGACGCCCGTGAGCGCCAGCGAAGTGATTATCCGCAACCTCGTCCGCATCATTGATTTTCTGCCAAGCGCTTACGGCATCGGCGTGGTGACCATGTTCATCAACCCCAATTCGCGCCGCGTGGGAGACCTTGCCGCGGGCACCATCGTGGTGCATGACCGCGCCGTTAAGAACCTCAGCGACCTTTCGCCCGTGCGCCCGTCCTCGCTGGCTGTGCCGGGAGCGCAGGCGTATCTGCCGGAGGGCTTCCCGGTGGAGCAGGTTTCGGAACACGAATTGCATATCATCGAGGAATTCCTTTCGCGCCGGAAGAGCCTCTCCAACAGTTCGAAGCTTGCGCATCACATTCTCACCTCGATCGTGACCCGCCTGGGACTGCCCGCTGATTCCGTGCCTTTTGCCCACTCCGAATTCATTCTCGCCGAGATTTACAGCGCGCGCAGGTCGGGGGCATCGGAATAACAAATCAAGAACAAGGAGACCATTTATGAGCGAATCGAAAAAAATTTGGATCGCCTTTGCGGTCGTGGGAGTCCTCTGCTGCTGCATGGCAGGCGGCGCCTATTGGGGATTGAACCGGTTTAGCAAAAGCATAGAGAACATGGCGAAAGGCGACCCGACCGCCATTGCGGAAATACAGGAGGAGATTGCGGAATTCGACATACCGTCCGGCTACCAGCCGATGGCGATGTCCCTGCTGATGTACGACATCTTTTATCTGACGCCGGAAACCCCGGAGGACGGACCGATGATCATGCTGATGCAATATGGCGGCATGATCTCTGCAAACCGCGAGGAAATGGAACGCAGTTTGCGGGAAGCCGCCGAACAACAGAACCCCCAGCCGGGCGTGTCCATGCAGGTGGTGGATTCGTTCGAAACGGTCATTCGCGGCGAGACCGTCACGGTAACCGTGAGCGAAGGGGAAACCGGCGTGCTGACCATGCGTCAATGGATGGCCATCTTCGAGGGCAATAACGGACCGGTCATTCTGATGATACAGGGAGATACCAGCGCATGGGACGATCAGATGCTGAAGGATTTCATCCAGTCCATAAAATGAATCTTCTCTCGATGGGTTGAAGCCTGCCCCTTGGAACCTGCCTCACCATCAATTTCGGGAAGGATACCGGGGCGTATAATCCACGCATGAATCGCAAACTCGACCTTCCCGCCCTTCTGCTTTTCGCCGCCCTGCTCTTCGGGGTCATCGTCCGTTTTTATCCCGCCGCCGCGAACGGGTTTCCGCTCAACGACGGCGGGATGTTCTACACGATGACGCAGGACTTGAAGGCAAACGGATACGCGCTCCCGGAATTCACAACCTACAACCAGGCGGATATTCCCTTCGCCTACCCGCCCTTCGGATTTTACGCCGCCGCGCTTCTTTCCGCGCCCGCGCCTGGTTCCGGTCTATGGGTCTTTCTCTACCTCCCGGCTTTCGTCAACTCTCTCGCCATGCTGGCGTTTTACCTGTTCGCCAGGGAGATTCTCAACTCGCGCCTGACCGCCGTACTGGCGGCGTTGTTCTATGTTCTCCTGCCGCACTCGTTCGTCTGGCAGGTGATGGGCGGAGGAATCACCCGCGCCTTCGGCATGTTGTTCCTGCTGTTGACGCTCTGGCAGGCGGCACAATTATTCAGAAATTACAAACCCAAACACCTCGCGCTTGCCATCCTCTTCGGCGCAGGAGCAGTGACCAGCCACCCGCAGACGGCGCTGCACGCGGCTTTGGGCGGATTCCTGCTTTTCCTTTTTTATGGGCGCGGCAAACGCAGCCTGCTCTTCGCCGTTTTGGTCGGGTTGGGTGTGGCGTTGCTCAGCGCGCCCTGGTGGGGGACGGCGCTGTCGCGTCATGGCTTGGAGCCGTTCCTGTCCGCCGGGGGGACGAGTCCACGCACGCTTGAATCGTACCTCTCGATTCTGAGCGTCAACTCGCTGGAAGATTATCTCGTTCTGCCCGTTCTTGCGCTGGCGTTCATCGGGTTTTTCTTTGTCCGGCAGGCGCCGTTCAATCGGTATTTCCCGCCTGCATGGGCGGCGCTTGCCGTCCTGCTCGACCCGCGCGGCGGAGACGGGTTCGCCCTGCTTGCCCTGCTCCTCCTGGCAGGCGGCGGGCTGGTCATACTCTCCGCGTGGATCAGCCGTGAAAAGGACGAACAGCCCGAACGTCTGATGATGAAGCGCGGGAACTCGGCTCTGCTTTTCGGGCTGACGATCTTCCTCCTGCTCGGCGGAATCGTCTTCGACTTCCAACTGGTCAACACAAGTTTGAAGACGAAGGATTTGGAACTGATCGAATGGGTCGAGGCGAACACGGCGGACGGCGCGTTCCTGCTGGCAACGGGACGCGAGTTTTCGATGAGCGACCCTTTGCAGGAATGGTTCCCCGCCCTGACGAGACGCAGGAGCCTGACCACGATGCAGGGATTGGAATGGACGCTTGCGGGCAATTTCTTCCCCTGGTACGAACAGGTGACCGCGTTCCAGCGCTGCGCCGATATTCTGTGCGTGACGGAATGGGCAGCGCGCAACGGCGTGGAGTACGATTATTTGATCGTGCTGATTCCCGATGAAGACGATACGGGCGGTTTGAGCGAGTCGCTGAGGAGTTTGGGTATCTCTGCGCGGGGTTCGGATTCGCACGTTCTGATCTTCGAATCGGATCATGCGCTGATATTTCAGGTTCGATAATAGACCTCTTGCAAAAGTCAACTGCAGGTCAGGCTCGCAGCCTGACATAATCTTGGTTTGGGGGATTGGGCGGGTTTTCAACCTGCCCAACAAATACGTATGCAAAAGGTTTAATGGATTTTAGCAGGGGATTCATGCTGCTCCGCAAAGGCGGGATGAATCTCGCGGTACTGCGTAAGGCGAGTCGTTAAATCAAAACTCACCCCAGCCATCGGGGTGAGTTTTGATTTCGGGTGGAGAAAACAGTTAGCGGGTCGGGGCGAAGCGCAGCCGCCGCGCCAGGAGAATCACGACGATGAAGGCGAGCGCCATCACAGCCAGTCCGGGAATTCCAACATCTTCCACCAAACCGGTTTGCGGCAGGCTCGTGGATGTGGGCACAATGGTCAGTTGCGCGATTGCCGCCTGGGTCAATGCCGCAGCGACGGTGGCGGTGGGGGGGTCTGGGTGACCGTGGCAACGTTGACGACGGCGGTGGCGGTGGGCGGCTCGGTGGCGGTCGGCAGGATGGATGCCTCGAAGGTGGCGGTCAACGCCTGATTGATGAAGTTGGTGTTGGCGGCGGCGGTCTCTGTGGCGGCGGCAAATTGCGCCTGCTGTGCGGCGCGCGTCTGTGCGCTGAAAAGATAAACGCCCACCAGACAGGCAACCGAGATCAGGATGATCCCGCCCAGGATTGCAGCTGCAATGAGGAACGTCCGGTTGTTGCTCGATTCCTCGGGGAGCGGGGCGTCATCGGGGGTTTCGAAATTGCTGTCATCGAAAGACATGAATCACTCTCCTGATTGGTTTATCAACCACAAAACACCTGGAATAATAACTGGGGGATATTATCCCACAACTTCAAGGTTTACGAGGGGCGCTGCGACGGTCTCGCCGTTTTCAAGTTTGACCTCGGCGGCATGGGCGCGCAAGCCGCTGGGCAGGGTGGTCAACCCCGGTTTGATGGCGAGGATCGTACCGATCATGCCCATGGCAGGCGGGCGGCGCATACGCACCTGCAAGCCTGGGGCGAGGGTTTCCGCTTCGCGCGGGGCAGGCGGATCGGAGGCGACGGGAAGCGGGATGATGACTTCGGGACGCGCGCCGGTGTAGCGGTCATAGACTTCCGCATTGACGGTCACTTCGCGTTTGGAGTTGGTGCTGAGCAGTTTGTAGGCGGCGGAGTTCATGGGCAGCGCGCCGAAGCCGTCCGTCACAAGGATCGGGAAGCGCATCTCGCGCGCCTTCTGCAAAACGGACGGGGAAATGCTCGAGAGGATCAACCCGCGCGCGGGCAGTTCCGCAGCGGCTTGCAGTGTTTCGGCATCCTTGACCATGCCCGCGAGGATGATGGAGCCGCGCAGGCTCACATCCAGCCGCCCGACGGTCAGCACGCTCTCCGGCGATTCCATCAGGTTGACCAGCAGCCCGGTATCCATGCGCCCGTTGCCCCACACCCCTTGCACCAGTCCGCCGGCGGTTTGAATGACTACGCCTCGGTTGGGGATGATCTGGGTCACGGTGCCGGGGATGCCCGCGCGTAATTCGAGTTTCGTTTCGCCCACTTCCATCAGCACCTGCCCGCCGCCTACCGCCACCACGCGCCCTTCGCGCGGCGCACGGACGGAACGCGGGAACAAGCCCCTGCCCACGGCAACCTCGGTGGCTGCCGAGAGGCGGTCATCCACCTTGCATTTGATCAGCCGGTCTGCCATGGCAGGCGAGACGTTCAAAAGGCGGGCGACATCCAGCAGCACGTGTTCGCGCGCCCAGCGGGTTTCGGCAACGACGTCGGTCGGCGTGACCTTTTGCTGAAGGCGCACATTCACCGTCCCGGCAACCGGGAGCAGGCGCTCGCGCACAATCGAGGTCAAACCGATCACATGCAGTACAGGGGCATCCATCGTTATCCGCCTCCGAGGGTCCAGTTCCATTTTTTGATGAGTTCGCGCCGCCGCACCGGGTCGGTTGGAAGTTCGAGCGGACGCCCGCGCCCGTCGAAGACGACGCCCAACGCCCCGCCGCTGACCGGGAAGCTGCCGCCGCGGCCGGGACCGTAGCCTACATCCGCGCCGTGCAGCGTCTGCACGGTTAGTTTTCCGGTTTCGCCGATGGCAAGCGGCAGGGTCTCGATGGAGCCGTATTTCAACTCCACCTGGGCTTCGGCGCCGTTTTCGTACGTCATCTTTGCACGCAGGATGGGAGTTCCATACCTGGCGGAGACTACGGGCGAAACGACCGTGCCAACGCTCAGGAACGCCCCGGATTCAAGCACCTGCACCGGCAGGATGTTGTTCTGCGAAGCCGCCGCGCCGAGAAGCGGCAGGAGGCTGTTCTGGTCGAGGATGACGGTGGTGATGCCCACGGGTTGAATCGTGTCCAGCAGCAGGAGCAAGCCCTGGCCCGGGCGCGAAGCGTCGTTCAGCGCGCTGCCCCCGGCGAGAATCGGCTCGAAGAGCGGGGTCAAAGCCGGTTTGATCCGGGCTGCGTTCTGCGGAAAATCGCGCCGCGCAGACTGCATCGCAAGATAGAGCGCCTGCCTGGCGACCGCCTGGGCGATGACAAGGTCTTCCTTTGTCGCCGCAATGGTCGCGGGATACAGCGATTTGTGATGGAGATAATCGCGCAGGACGCTGTCTGGAATATCCAGCGGAGACCAGCGCAGGATGTCTTCGAGAGTGGTGTAGTTCAACAGTCCCGTCAGGTTCTCGCCGATGCCGAACTGCGGAAAGACCTTGAGGACGGATTTGTTCCGAAAACCCGCCGCGATTACCGAAGCGGATGCGCCCAAATCCACGCTGAGCAAACCTTTTTGCGAGCCATACACTTTGGAGAGGAAGCGCACCATGCGCCCGGCGGCGTACGCAGTCGGCAGGATATGCCCGCCCGACCACAGGTCGAGCGAATCCACGCCTTTGAGCTGGCGCTTGCGAATGTTGATGACCATGCGCGCCAGTTCGCGTTCCGCCGGGTCAATGTCCTCGGTATCGAGCGAGGGGCGGATGTTGGGGCTGAAATGCAGCGAAGCCGCCAGTGACCCGACCAGCGTTTTGACCTCTTCCTCCATTTTTTCGTTGCCTGCAAACAGCACGGCGGGACGTTTCTCCTGCGGCATGAGGAAACTGGCAAGCCCGATGGGTTCGAGCAGTTTTTGAATGGAGCGCGATGCGCCTCCGTCTGTGCCGCCGGCGATGACGAACAAATCGGGGCGGTGGCGCAGGATGCTGTCAATCTGCTGATCCGGCTTGCGCAGGTCGCTCAGCCCGATGGTATCCACGATGCGCGCGTAGGTGGATTCGGTCAGCCGCCGCGCGCTTTCGAGCGAAACGTCCTTGAGCAGGCCGACGACGACGGTCTTGATGGCGGGTCCCGCCGAGAGTGTGACCACGAGCGCATCCACCCCGGACCCGTTGGACTGGCTTGGAATCAGGAGCGCGCGCGAGGAATCGAGCAGGGTCCTGCCCAATATTTTTTGCAGGGCTTCGATGGCGTTGCGCGCGCCTTCAGAGACATCCTTGAAGGGCGCTTCAGCGGTGCTGGGCGCAACGCCCGACGCCACGAAGCGATATTCGCCTTCGATGACATCGAACAACACTGCGCGCGTATTCGCCGCGCCGACATCTATGGCAAGGAGGGAGTTACCGGCAACCAGTGAAGAAGGCATGATTCCTAAAACCCCAGGGTGGTGCGAAGCAGGGTGATGAAATTGACAAGCGAGGAAAAGCGTTCGATCAACGCGGTCAGTGCGGCGGCGTACACGCCCGCAAATACCGCGCCCAGGGTAATGCCGATGAAAATGCGCCCGAACCAGGCAACGATTTCGATCAAACCAAAGCGGCGCATCGAGCCGTCCGATTTTTGCTGCGCGCCGAAATGGAAGTAGGCAAGCGAAGCGACCGTCCCAAACAAAACGACCGCGCCGTTACCAAGCACCTCCGCCGCGCCAATGTTCCGCGCGGCGGCAGCCTGCGGGTCGAAAATATTGATGGTCGCCTGCACCTGCGGAATGAGCGTGCCAAGCAATGCGCCGCCGAGGGTCACTGCCGCACCCGCGCCCACGAGGAATGCCATGGAAGGGCGGGCAAAGCCGGCCATGCGCGGCGAAATCTTCATAAGGATGAGCGCCGCGCCAATCAACGGAATCAAAACGAGGATTTGATCCGCCAGCGAACCGGAAAAGACGGCGGAAAGCAGTTTATCCCAAAGACGCGGCTTGAGCGCCTGCCACCAGATCACGGAGCCGATATATCCCGAAGCCGCGCCGACGAAGACGTACACCGCAACACGGAAGAGCGGATTATCCCCGATCAAATAACTGAGAATGAGGACGGTGAACAGAAAGCTCAGCACGCCGCTGACGAGGTCGAGACTGACCGCCATGTTACTTCCCTCCTTTTGCCGCGGCGCGCTCTCGCAGACCCACAATCAGATTCAACAGCCCGCCGCCCAGCACGAGCAGCACGGCAAGCAGCATGCCGAGGCTGAACGCGGGCCAGTACGAGCGCGCCGTTCCGGGGCGCCCGGCGTTGTACTGCTCGAAGATCGCACCGCCGTACAATCCGGGAATGATGCCGGTCACCTGTCCCGAGTCGTAATACGGCTCGATCATGGGCGCGGCTTGCGCGCTGGAAACGACGATGAACGGAACCGGCGCGGCGTTGAGCGTTCCCTGCGTCTGTTCGACCCAGGCGCGGGCGGCTTCGGCGTTATCGGTGATGAGAATGATCGCAACAAATTGACCGGCAGTCTCCCGGGCAAACGCGCGAATGCCCATCTGCCCGCCGGGCAGGTATCCGAGATTCGAATAGGTAAAACCGTTGTTGTTGAGATGTTCGGCAAACAGCGGCTGGGCGATGAGCCGTTCCGCCAGCAGGGAGCCGGTCTCATTGGTCGAAACAAAGGTGAAAGCGGGGTGACGGAACAGGACCAGCATATCCAGCATGGGCGTTGCAGCGGCTTCCAATTCCGCTGCGCGCGAGGGCTCGTAATCGAATGCCACCAGCACCGGGGCGTTTTGCGGGATGGGCAGGCTGGCAAACCACGATTGAACGCTCAACACTTCATTCGGCACGAGCCGCGGGGTGGAGAAAAACTGCGGCTGAAGCAGGAGCGCCGCGAACAATGCAACCGTGATCGCAACCGTGAGGAACCAGCGCAGTCCGCGCGAAGCCCCCAGCGAGGGGAGCGATTCGAGCGGCACCGGCGAGGTCTCCGCAGCGAGGATCTGCTCCAAAATTTCGGCGTGCGCCACCTGCTCGTCGCTGGTCTGCAATTTGATCGAATACGACTTGGGCTTGCTGGTGGGCGTGAAACCGGGCGCCGCCGGTAAAACGCCCTGCAAACCTGCCAGCGCGCCGCGCGATTCCAGGGTTTGGTCGCCCGTAAACGAAGGCTGGGAGGAAATCCCGGCAGGCTCCACCGGGCGCATCGCCTGCACCCAGGCGGGCAGGTCGCTTGGCGCGAGCGCATCTTCATTTGTAATTGGAGTGGGCGCGGGCGCAGAGAAGGTATCCGTAGGGGGCGGCTCGACCACATTGGAAAGCCAGTCCGGCATTTCGGCGAAGAGGTCGCTTTCCCCGGTCTTGAAATCCGGGGTGAAGGCTGGCGCACTCTCGAAGGACGCATCGCCTGGTTCCGGCGCGGCTTCCTGGCGGGGGGCGTCCGCTTCCTGGAACGGCTTGAGCCAGTCGGGTGTCTCCGGGGAGGAAGCCGGTTTGCTCTCCTCCTGTTGTTCTGCGGGCTGGTCGAAAATGGATGATTGCGGCGCGGCGGCTTTCAACCAATCCGGCAGGTCGGCAATAAAAGCGTCCGGGGCGGGTTCCCCCGGCTGACCTTCGGTGACAAAATGAATGGTGTCTTCACTGGCAAGCCAGGCGGGCACTTCAGGTTCCTGCGTTCCGCCAGATTCCGCCCTCAACCATTTTGGAGTCGTATCCTGAGCCGGTTTTTGCGCTTCCGCCGGACTCTTCAACCAATCCGGCATTTCTGCGGGAGGGATGGTCGGCGCTTCGGACGAGCCCGGAATTGGTTCAAAGAAGAAAGCGGATTCTTCGCCCTGGGGCTTTTCCTGCTGGCTTTCCAAGCCGCGCAGCCAGTCTGGCGTATCGGCAGGCAGACTCGCCGGCGCCGCCGGCTCTTCGGGCTTTTCCCCGGCATCTTCCGCCATTTGGCGCAGCCAGTCTGGGGTGTCATCGGCAGGCACGCCCGGAATGGACTCTTCATGAGCGAGCGGAGGAATTGGCTTGGTCTTTTGCGGCTGCGCCTCACTGCGGAACCAATCTGTCAATTCGTCCTTTTCAGGCTGGGGCTGGGAGGACTGCAAATCCGCAAGCCATGAGGGCATTTCTGCCCCTTCTTCGGATTTCTCCTGCGGGAAATCGCCCTTGCCGCCCATTTCCACCCAGCGGACTCCACCGGTCTCAGTCTTCTCTTCTCTGGAAGGTTTGGGCTGCGCGCCCGTGATGTTGGCAAGCCAGTCTGGGACTTCCTCTTCTTCGTTTGAGTCCGCCTGGGATTGCAGACCAGCCAGCAGGTCCTGTTGGGAGGCGATGGGTCTGGTCTTCTCCGCCTGCTGCAGAGATTCGCTGCTCTGCGGTTCGGTCTGACGCGCCGCATCGCGCGCATCCCTCAACCACTGCGGCAGGATGGGTTCCAGTTCGGCGGTCTGTTTCTTCGTGGGAACCTGCCCGGGCTGGATTGAATCCATCCCATCACCGGTTGCAAGCGGCGACCGGCAGTTGCGGCAAAAGTCGCTGTTCTGCGGGTTATCCGCGCCGCAGACGGGGCATTGAATCATATCCGCCATTATTTACCCCCGTAAGGACGATCCATCCCGAACAACACGCGCAAGCCGGTGGCAAGTGTGCCGAGCGCCACGCCGATCAAAATTCCGCGCGCGCCGCCCAGCGCCAAAACCTGGCTCACCCACGGACGGACCAGCGTGCCGATGGCGGGAATCTCTCCAAACGGCAGGGTCACCGAACCGAGGAAGAGCACCACGGCGGTCAGGATGAATACGATGCCCATCACGTCCGCACGGCGGCGCAGGAGGCGGATGGCGGCATATAACAGGGAGACGGTCAGCAAGCCCATCAACGCGGCTTCGACCGGCAAAATGATTCCATTCAATACGACCTGCATTGCGGCATGGTCCGGGCGCAGGACGACCCCGGCGAAAAAGGTGAGCGCCATGACGAGAACAAGGAGCGCGCTGTAAATGCTTCCCTTTTCTCCGCGGCGGACCTTGTCGGTATGCACAACCATCAGGTTGACCAGCCCCACCAGCCCGGCAACGCCGACCAGAATCACCGCCCAGTTCAGCAGGATGGTTTGAATCAACTGCGCCTGCGGCAGGAAGTAACCAAGCAAAACCAAAACGCCGATGGCAATGGCGATGACCGCCGTAAAGACCCGCATCAGATCACCCCCACGAATTTCAACGCCGCGCCGCCCAACAACGCAAGGATGACCAGCCAGCGCAGAATATCCTGCAAGGACAGGCTGGCGGTATGGGCGGGGTCGCTGCCGAGATATGCGCCCGCAGCAAAGAGCTCCTCGCCGATGAGCGCATCCGGCGCACTGACGTAAAGAACTGCCTGCCCGGTCAGGTTGTCGCTGGCGCCGATTAACGTGACGTGGTCGCGGTCGGAAGACTCGGCGAGCAAACCGGCTTCAGGACCAAAGTGCCCGGTCAGGATGTTGGTGGAGACGCTTTCGTTCGCCGCAATGTGCATTGCCCCGGCGGCGTAACTGAAAGGAGTCAAGCCGGTGACGCGCCCCGTCGTCGGGACGTATAACTCGTCCACATTGGCGGCTTGATATCCGGCTTGGATGGTGTCCTGGGTCAACAGACCAAGTGTCGGGTCCCCGGCGGAGGCGACGGAAGGCATGTCGCTGACGGAAGTGCGCTCGGCGATGATTCGGAGCATGGCGAGCCCGGCAAAGGCGGAGCCTCCGCGCGCATCCAGCAGGTTGCCGTGCCCGAGGGAGATGTGAAGGCGCTTGCCGTCTTCGATGCTCAACCCCACCGTGCGAATCAGGCGTGTGAAGGCGGGGATTTCGCGCAGGCGGGCTGGCGATTTTCTTTTGATGAGCGTTAATGCCGCCAGCAGAATGGCGGCAAGCAGAAGGCTGGACGCGGCGATCATGACCCTGCTCCTTCGCGGGCAAGGAAGGAGGCAAACGCCTGCGCTTCCGTTTCGTCTTCCAACATTTCGGCAATTGCGGTCAGTTGGCCGCTTTTGATGAACCCGCCGCTAAAATAAATCGCCTGCGCTCCAAGCAGGGCGAAAGGACTTCCTGCTTCAAGAAACGAGGCGACCAGAACGTGAAGTTGATATCGGCGCAAGGACGCAGCCCAGCGATGCCAGAATTCGCGCGATGACTTCATAGTTACGGAGAGTATAGCATAATTTTATTCCCGCCCCTTGCGCCTCTCATGGTGGAATGATTGCAGTTTATGACCCGAAAGGTTTGGGAAACCTCCCGGGTCCGATACGTTCATGGGGCGATCACCGTGCCGGGCTGAATCTCGGCATCCTTGGGGATGATGACGATTCCGTCGCGCACGTACCAGTTTCGATTGTCAATATCCGTGTTGCGCGGGAAGGGACGGATGGTGACGTTCTCGCCGATGCGGGCGTTCTTATCCAGAATCGCGCCTTCGATGTGGCTGTTCGCGCCGATGCCAATGGGCAGCCCGCCCCAGTCGCGTTCGTAATAATCCGCACCCATTACGATGCTGTCCTTGATGACGCATCCCGCCGCGATCTGACTGCGAATGCCGATGATGGAGTGCGTGATCTCCGACCGGAGGATGCGGCTTCCTTCCGCAATCAGTACATCCTTCAGATGGCAAGCCTCCACGATGGAGGCGGGCAGGTAGCGTGTGTCGGTGTAGATGGGGAGTTTCGCATCGTAGAAATCGAAGGGCGAATCGGGTTTGGTAAGCATGAGGTTGGTTTCGTAGAACGAGCGGATGGTCCCGATATCCTGCCAGTAGCCGTCGAAGTCGAAACCATAGACCGCGTGCGATTTGATCGCCTGCGGGATGATGTCGCTGCCGAAATCGTCGTAGTCGGGATAATTCATCAGGTATTCGACCAGCACCCTCGTGTTGAACATATAAATGCCCATCGAGCCGAGGAAGGGACGCGCCGGGTCGTCGCGGCTGACGAATTGTTTTTGGACTTCCGGGTCCTTGGGCTTTTCGACGAAATCCGAGATTTTGCCGTTCGCTTCGCGCTTCAGGATACCAAAGCGGCTTGCTTCCTCCCTGGCAACGGGCTGCACGGCGACGGTGATATCCGCCTTGCTGTCCCAATGACATTCCGCCATCGCCTTGTAGTCCATGCGGTAGAGATGGTCGCCCGCCAGAATCAGGATATATTTGGCTCCGGTGGCTTGAATCTCCAGCAGCTGTTTGCGGACGGCGTCCGCCGTGCCTTGATACCAGTCTGCGCTTTCAATGGTCTGCTCCGCCGCCCAGATCTGCACCCAGCCCTGATGGAACGAGTCGAAGTTATAGGTGCGGGTGATGTGGCGGTGGAGGGAGACGGAGTTGAACTGCGTCAGGATGGCGATGCGGTAAATTTCCGAGTTGATGCAATTGCTGATGGGGATGTCAATGAGGCGGTACTTTCCAGCGATCGGCACGGCAGGTTTGGAGCGCATCTGTGTCAGCGGATACAGGCGCGCACCGCGTCCACCCCCCAAGATAACTGCCAGGATTTCGTTGAAAGTCGGCATAATCAGTCTCCTGGAATTTTTGACCCGATGGAACCGGCGGAATGATGCCTATTTTACACCCATCATCCGGCGAATGTGGTGGACAATGTAAACAACCGGGTACGCCAGCAGGATGAGGAGGTCAATGAGCATGAAGAACAGATAGAGTTTCATGGTGGAAGCCTCCGTATATGAGCAGCAAATAAGAATCCTGTAACGATATACGTCTTTCAGGCTTTTTTGTTTTCCTTGTTTTCATTCTACAGGCTTCGATACCCCAAGTCAACATACGGGGGCGCCGTGTTTACAAAAATCAAACGTCCTCCGCTCGGAGGACGCCATTGGGTCGGGATTTCTGTAAGGTATAATCCCGCTGTGCCGAAGGAGGGAATCGAACCCTCATTCCCGTAGGGAACACGATTTTGAGTCGTGCGCGTCTGCCTATTCCGCCACTTCGGCTTGCAGGGCTTGCTGCCAACCTGCCCTGTGCGAACGCAAGTATACCACTCAAAATGAACGGCGCAAGTAGAACAAGTCTATAGATTTGTTCTACTTGCGCCGCAAAGAAGGACAATCATGAAACTAGGAATCATCGGACTACCTCAATCAGGAAAGACCACCATTTTCAACGCGCTCACCCGCGGCAATGCGCCCACCACCGCCTCGGCAGGACGCATCGAAGTGCACCAGGCGGTGGTGGATGTGCCCGACCCGCGCGTGGACGTCCTCTCGAAGATGTTCAACCCGCGCAAGACCATCTACGCCAAAATCACTTACGCGGATATTGCCGGGCTGGAGACGGGTTCCGCCAAGGGCGGCATTTCCGGTCAGCTGCTGAACCTGCTCAACCAGATGGATGCGCTGATCCTCGTGGTGCGCTGCTTCGAAAGCGACCTGGTCATGCACCCGCAGGGAAGCGTGAATCCGCTGCGCGACGTGGAGATGATGACGAGCGAACTGCTGTTGAACGACCTGATCGCCGTCGAACGCAAACTGGAGCGCCTCGCGGAGGAACGCAAAAAAGGCGGCACGGACAAAACGGTCAACGCCCGGCAGACGGAACTGTTCGAGCGGCTGCACAAGGCGCTTTCGGATAACAAGCCCCTGCGCGACCTGGAATATACCCACGAAGAAGAGAAGGAACTTTCCAGTTTTGGGCTGCTCACACGCAAGCGCATCCTGACCGTGTTCAATCTCGGCGAAGGACAAACCGCTCCCGAGGTCAAACTCGATTATCCCTCTGTGGCGCTGATGGGCAAACTGGAAATGGAAATCGCGCAGCTCTCCCCCGAAGATGCGGCGGTTTTCATGGAAGAGTACGGCATCAAGGAACTCAGCCTCAACCGCATGATCAACCTGTCGTATGAATTGCTGCAGGAGCAGACCTTCTTCACGGTGGGCGAGGACGAGGTGCGCGCATGGACGACGCGGCGCGGCGCAACGGCGCAGGAAGCGGCAGGCGAGATCCACACCGATCTTTCGCGTGGATTCGTTCGCGCCGAGGTGGTGGCTTATGAAGACCTCGCCGCTCTCGGGTCCATGCACGAGGCGAAGGCAAAAGGGAAGTTCCGGCTCGAAGGCAAGGAATATATCGTCAAGGACGGCGATATCATGCACGTCCGTTCCAGTTTATAAACCTATGGAGTCGGGCAGCTTGCTGCCGTAAATTCGCGGGAACAAGTTCCCGCACTCCAAAAACAATCTATGGAGTCAGGCAGCTTGCTGCCGTAAATTCGCGGAAACAAGTTCCTGCACTCCAAAAACAATCTATGGAGTCAGGCAGCTTGCTGCCGTAAATTCGCGGGAACAAGTTCCCGTACTCCAAAAACAATCTATGGAGTCGGGCAGCTTGCTGCCGTAAATTCGCGGAAACAAGTTCCTGCACTCCAAATATATAAGGAGGCCGTATGGCATACCAACTTTCCAAATGGGATCTTTCCCAACTTTACCCCGGTTACGACAGCCCCGAACTGCAAAGCGCGTTCGACATGATCGAGGAGCAGGTCTCCTCGTTCGAAGGCGTGCGCGACAAACTCAAGCCGGATATGCCCGCCGACCAGTTTGTGGACGTGGTGAAAGCCAGCGAAGCGACAACGCGCATCGGCAGCAAATTGTATGCCTTTGCGGGGTTGTCGTTTACTGCGGACACACAGGATCAAAAAGCGCAGGCGCTGCAGGCGCGCGTGCTGCAGTTCCTGGCGGAGATCGAGAACCGCACGTTGTTCTTCAGCCTGTGGTGGAAGGCGCTGGACGACGAAAACGCAAAGCGTTTGATGGACGCTTCGGGCGATTACCGGTATTACCTCGAAGCGATGCGCCACTACAAGCCGCACACCTTGAGCGAACCCGAAGAGAAGATCATTAACCTCAAGAACGTGACCGGCGTGAGCGCGCTCGGCAATCTGTACGACTCGATCACGAGCCGCTACACCTTCAAACTGAAGGTAGACGGCAGGGAAAAGGAATTGACCGCCGCGGAATTATTCTCCTACCGCTACAGCGCCGACCCGAACCTGCGCGCCGAGAGTTACAGATCGCAGTTCAAGGTGTATGCGGCAGACGGTCCCATTCTTGGGCAAATCTACCAGACCCTCGTGCGCGACTGGCACAACGAGAACATCAACCTGCGCAAGTTCAAGAACGCGATTGCGCCGCGCAACCTGAACAACGACATCCCTGACGAAGCGGTGGAAACATTGCTAAGTGTGGCTCGCAAGAACGCGGGCATCTTCCAGCGGTATTTCAGGATGAAAGCCAAATACGTCGGCATGAAGAAACTGCGGCGGTATGATATTTACGCGCCCGTCGCCGCCTCGAAGAAGACCTATGAATGGGATGAAGCCGTGAACATGGTGCTCGATGCGTTCAATGCCTTCGAACCAAAGGTGGCGGAACTGGCGAAGCGTGTCTTCGACCAGAGCCGCATTGACAGCGAAATCCGCAAGGGCAAGCGCGGCGGCGCGTTCTGCTGGGGCTTCCTGCCGGAAGAGACACCCTACGTGCTGGTCAACTACCAGGGCACGGGACGCGAAGTGGCGACCCTGGCTCACGAACTGGGTCACGCCATTCACGCCATGCTGGCGTCGCATCACAGCGCGTTCACGTTCCATTCCTCCCTGCCGCTAGCGGAGACCGCCTCCACTTTTGCGGAAATGATTCTGATTGACAAACTGCTGGCGGAGGAGAAGGATGAATCGGTGCGCCGCGACATCCTCTTCAAGCAGATGGACGACGCCTACGCCACCATCATGCGCCAGTCGTATTTTGCGCTGTTCGAGAAGACCGCGCATGAACTGGTGCAGAAGAACGCCTCGGTGGACGACCTGAGCAATGCCTACCTCGACAATTTGAAGGAGCAGTTCGGCGATTCGCTCGACCTGAGCGACGAGTTCAAGTGGGAATGGGTGGGCATCCCGCACATTTTCCAGATTCCGTTCTACGTCTATGCCTATGCTTTCGGTCAATTGCTGGTGCTGGCGTTGTATCAGCAGTTCAAAGCCGAGGGCGAGTCCTTCAAGCCGAAGTACCTCAAGATTCTCTCCGCGGGCGGTTCGGAAGCGCCGGAGAAAATTTTGAGCGAAGCGGGCATCAATATCCGCGACCCGAAGTTCTGGCAGGGCGGCTTTGACGTGCTGGAGAAACTGGTCGGCGAACTGGAGAAACTGCCGGTGGAGAAACCTGCGGCAAAAGCGAAGAAGGCAAAAACGGTGAAACGCAAACCTGCCCCAAGCAGGATCAAGAGGGCGAAGAAATCTGTAAAGAAGGTTTCCAAAGCCAGCCCCGCCAAAGGCAGGAAGAAAAAGTAACAAACCGCACAGCACGACCCGGTCAACTGGCTGGGTCGTTTTATTTTACGGCTGGAATGAGGTGCAGTTTCGCCTTTAATGCCGCCTCTCTGCAATTTTGCTACAATGAAGGAAACATCATGAAACGAGTTTTAGTCCTTTTGACATTGATCGCGGCGGCATGCGGTCCATCCGAAGCGGAATTGGAACAGGAGGTTGACGTGACGTTCGAACTTACCAGCCCTGCGTTTGCGAATGGAGACCCGATTCCCGTTGATTTTTCATGCGACGGAAACGATGCCAGCCCTGCGCTCAACTGGTCGGACCCCCCGGCTGGCACGCAAAGTTTTGCGCTCATCATGGACGACCCCGATGCGCCGGGGGGGACCTGGGTGCATTGGGTCATGTACAACATCCCCGCCTCGGCGCGCGGACTTTTGGCGGGTATCCCGACCGATCCGCAACTCAGCGACGGAAGCGTGCAGGGCGTCACGTCCGCACGCAGCACCGGCTATCACGGTCCCTGCCCGCCGTCCGGCACGCATCGCTACTTCTTCAGGTTGTACGCGTTGGATACCATGCTCTCCGTGCAAAGCGCAGACAAGAAGCAATTGCTCGCGGCAATGGAGGGACATGTCCTGGGAACCGCCGAATTAATGGGAACATTCAGCCGGTAGGAGTTACGTCTTCAGCAATTTATACATGAAGACCGTCGCATGAAGTTTTCCATCTGTGCTACGCGCATACTCCGGTATGACCCCCGCTCGTTGATAACCCAATTTCATATACAACGCCTCGGAGGGATCGCCCTCCCGCGTATCCAGGACCAGGGTGGTCCGCCCGGCGGATATTGCTTCGGCTTCGATGGCGTTCATCAATGCCTGCGCAATTCCCCGCCTGCGAAAGGAACTATGCACCATGAGTTTGGCAACCTCGGCGCGATGATTTCCGTTTGGGCGGGTCGCCATGTCGAGTTGAACCGTCCCGGCAAGGCTGTCCTCCAATTTTGCAACGATCAAAACGCGATGGGGAGTTTCGATGGCGTTCGCCACATCCTGCCAGTAGGCAAGCGCTTCCTGCTCGGAGAGCGGGAGTAAAAATCCCACCGACGCGCCGTGCGTGACGGCGTCCATCAGCAGGGCTGCGAGTTCCGGCAATTCGGGAAGAATGGTTTGCGAGGTCAGGCGCTGGATTTGCATGGAATAATTAAACCACAGATCAACACTAATAAAATGGTTCTGGAATACCTAAAAACCAACTTTCACCTGCGGCTTAAAAAGGGACAGCCACCTTTCGATGACTGCCTCTCACTGCTAACTGATCACTGTTTTACACATCGTACTCGCCGGGGTCTTCCTCCACCGCCATCACCGGCTCTTCCTTCTCCTTCTTATCGAGGAATTGCAGGGTCTGTGCGACGACTTTCGTAAAGTACTTCGTCTCGCCGTTGGCTTCGTATTTGTCGGTTTTCAGACGTCCTTCCACGAAGATCAGGCTGCCTTTCTTGAGGTACTCCTGGCAGACCTCGCCCAGCCGCCCCCATGCCTCGATGTTGACCCATTCGGTGATTTCTTTTGTCTCGCCGTTTTTATCCTTCCAACGGTTGCTGACCGCCAGGCTGAAATGGCAGACTTTCTTGCCGGTGGGGGTGTACTTGCTTTCCGGGTCCTTGCCCAGACGACCAATCAATTGGACGCGGTTTAGTGTTGGCATGTCGGCTCCCCTTTCAGTTCATAAACTTTTAGATGCAGTGTGCGTGTCATAACTAGTCTCCTTTTTAATCTAAAAGCACAGGTGGATTTTGAACAGGGTTATACTTGCCTTTACCCTGCGCTTTCCGTGGTGTTGGCGGCGGGCGCTTCTGCCTGAACCTTCTTCAGCACCAGCATACCCGTCTTCATCTCCACGACGTTGTACCCGGCGGGCACGGCGTCGAGGGCGCCTTCCTTCACTTCCTTCGAGAAGAAGAACATCTTGCCGTTGGAGTGCAGGTAGTAGGTGACGCCTTTGGAATTGGTATGTGAGTAAGCCATTTTTTCTCCTTTTGTCTAAGTGGTAATAAGAGTGTAGAACAAAGTTTCTAGCCTGTCAAGTAGGAAAATCAAATCATCTAGACAAATTCATGCATCACTTTATGGACTCAGGGAGCCTGCTCCCGAATGCCTGCTCCCGAATGCCCGCCCCGAAATACACCAGCGAGCTGGCTAACTCCAAAGCAGAACAATTTTGGAGTCAGGGAGCTTGCTCCCGAATGCCCGCCCCCAAAATACGCCAGCGAGCTGGCGACTCCAAAGCAGAACAATTTTGGAGTCAGGGAGCTTGCTCCCGAACGCCTGCCCCCGAAATACGCCAGCGAGCTGGCTGACTCCAAAGTGGAACCTGGAGACCGACATGAAGATCATTACCTCCCTCTCTGACTTACGATCCACCCGCCTCTCTCTCGACGGGACGATTGGTCTTGTCCCCACGATGGGTTATCTCCACGAGGGGCATTTATCGCTTGTCCGCCAGGCGAAAGCGGAATGTGACCATATCATCGTCACCATCTTCGTCAACCCGACACAGTTCGGACCGAACGAAGACCTCTCCAGGTATCCACGCGACCTCGAACGCGACCTGAGCCTGCTTCGCCCGCTTGGCGTGGATGTGGTCTGGACGCCGTCGGCTGAGATCATGTATCCGCCCGGCTACCAGACCTGGGTGGAGGTCGAGGCGCTCACCAGGGGGCTGGAAGGCGCAATGCGTCCCGGTCACTTCCGCGGTGTGACCACCGTCGTAGCGAAGTTATTCAACGCAACCCAGCCGCACAAAGCCTATTTCGGTCAAAAGGACGCCCAACAGGCGGCGGTCATTCGCCGCATGGCAGTGGATTTGAACTTCCCGCTGGAGGTGATCATCTGCCCAACGGTGCGCGAAGCGGACGGGCTGGCGATGTCCAGCCGTAACAAGTATTTGAACGAAGCCGAGCGCAAGGCGGCAGCGGCGCTGTTCCGGGCGTTGAGCGCAGCAAAGGAACTCTACGAGGCGGGCGAACGGGATGCGGAAAAGTTGAGGGGAAGGATGAAAGAAGTGCTGGCATCCGAGCCGCTGGCGCAGATGCAATACGTCTCCTGCGCGGATTACGACACCCTCGAAGAGTTGGATACAGTGAAAGGCAAGACCCTGCTCTCGATGGCGGTGTTTGTGGGCAAGACGAGGTTGATTGACAATTTTGTGCTGGGATAAACCATAGGGGCGATCCGTTGGGCTGCCCCTGCGAAAAAATATGAAACCCACCCGTTACTGGCTCAACCTTTTGGGACTGGCTGCGCTGGCGGTTTCGCTTGGTGTGCTTGTTCTGACCTCGTTCATCTCCAGTCTGTGGGCGGAGTCCATTCTCCGCCCGGCGCGGATCGCTGCAAGCGGAGACCTGCTAAGAGAAAGAGGCATTCCCTATCAGGAAGTGGAACTGACCGCAAAAGACGGCATTCTGCTTTCCGCCTGGTACACGCCGCCGCAAAATGGCGCGGTCATTCTGATCGCGCATGGATACAACGATAATCGTCCCGAAACTCTGCACGCGATGTTCGCAGAACATGGCTACGGCGCGCTCTCGTGGGATTTTCGCGCGCACGGCGAAAGCGGCGGAGACATCTCCACGCTCGGTTATTTCGAACGATTGGACGTGGAAGCCGCGCTGGAATTTGCGCTGGCGCAGGAGGGTGTGGAGCATGTTGGCGCGTGGGGCGGCTCGATGGGCGGGGCGACGGTCATCCTTTCGGCGGCGGAACATCCTGAGATCGAAGCGGTGGTTGCCGACAGCGCCTTTCCGTCGCTGGAGGATGTACTGAGACTAAATGCCCCCTCTCGTTTTCTTCAGCCTTTTGTGCTGTTTTGGGGCGAATGGCACAGCAGCGCGGAAGTGGATGATGTCAACCCTGAAGCGGCGATTGGGAGAATCAGCCCCGGAGCGGTTTTCATCATTGACGGCTGGGAGGGCGCGGCGGTTGCGCTGAATTCCCCCTACCGTTTATACGACGCGGCGAATGAGCCGAAGGAAATTTGGGTGGAAGATGGCGTGCCGCATTTGGGGATGTATGCGCGCGACCCGCGCAGATATGAAGAAAAGGTTGTGGAATTTTTCAACGAATTTTTATTGCCCCACTCCCCTTAAGACCCCAGAAAAAGACCCTAAAGGTTTCTTCTGCAATTTAAGCCAGGAAGCAACTCCTGGCGTACGAGAAAAACCTTTAGGGTCTGGCTTTTAGAAACACTCTCTGAGGCAGAGAGAGGTCACGGACCCCAGCGCATGTCTTTCGCGTAAGGCAGGAGCGCGATCATCGGGCTTCCATCGGCGGGATACAACTGCGCCGCGCCGCCCATGTAGGTCTGTTCGTTCTGGGCGTTGGCAACGATGACGAAACTCGCATCGGGAGCCCAGAGCGCTTCGTTCATGAACTGGAAGGTCTCCGGGCGCAGGACGGTCCTGCCCGTCACGCCGTCCGCCGCCGAGCGGACGAGTTGCAGCGGCGGGCGGTTGATCATATCGCCGGTGTTGGGCACGCTGGCGTAGAAATAATACAACTGTCCATCCGGCGCGATGAAGGGATTATCGGCGACCTCGGCGGGGTTGGAGTCGAAATCGCCGAGAAGAAGCGTGGTCACAACTCCGGAGTTTGCATCCACCCGCCAGAGACCGGCAGCAAACATGCCGAAGGTGGGGCTGGCTGAATACAACACGGAGGCGTCGCTGCTGAGCGAGTAATCGCCGCAGCAGATGATTCCGCGCTGTTCGTTGGTCAATCGCACGAGCGTCCCGCCGTTGACCTGGTAGATCCCGGTGGATGCACCCTCGTAATATCCAAGCGTGATGAGGAGTTTACTGCCGTCGCTGGAGTACATTTCGGGCCAGTACAGTTCCTCCGGCACGGCAAAGCCGCCCCCAAGTTGATTGATTTTGTTCTCCAGCACGCGGTTGGACTGCCCGCTGGCGACCGAGTAGAAATTCAGCCCCTTGTAGCCATAGGCAATGGTCTGTCCGTTCGGGGAGAAAACCGGGCTGCTGACATTCGTCAGGAAGGGATTGTTCACATCCTGTGCGCCGCCGTCGAGAATCATTTTGCGGTTACTGCCGTCGGCATTGGCGGTAAATAACTGGTTGTTTGCAACGAACACAATGCCGCCGTCCGCCGGCGAGACATCGAACTCCTCCACATTGGCGGGTTCGAAGGTCAGCTGCGTGACGGTCTTGCCGTCTTTCTCCAGGCGGAAGACCTGCAAGATCTGCGCCGCGTCATTGGCGAGATAATACAACGAGCGCGGCAAAAGCCCGGATGGGGAATCCACAGGCGCGGGCGCGGAAGGAAGCGTCCCTCCACTGCCGGGAGAAGCCGTCAGCGCGGAAAGCGTCGCGGCGACGATGGTCTCCACACCGGCGGGTTCCTGCGGGGCGGGCGTCCCCAGCGGATTGGCACAGGCAAGCGCAAGCAGAATCAGAGCGGGGATTGCAAACAGATAATTCATTCGTTTGTTCATGGGCACCTCGTATTTTTAAGCAAAACAAAGACGTTGAATCAGCCGGGAAGTTCCGCGCTGAAACACGTCTTTGTTGAATGGCAAAAAGGTCAGACCTGTTCGTAGTGATGCACAGGCACAACGAATAATGTGGCGCGTTTTTGTTCGCCTTTGGAAGGCAGGGCGTTACGCACGGTCTCGATGACGGCATCCACCTGGTTATCCTCCACGCCCAACAGCATGGTGACCACGCCGCTGCGTAAAAACCCGCCTGTCGAAGCCACGCGGGTCACGCGGTAACTGGCGGCGGTAAATGCCTGCGTCAGCGTGTCGGCATCCTGGTCTTTGACGATGACAATGATCATTTTCATGGCACTTCTCTCCTCGTTTCCAGATCCGGCAGATTCCTGGAAACCTGCCCGGTCTGAATTTTATATTTGTTCGAACCGCTCCACCGGCAATGCGAAAACAGTCGCGCCGCCCACAGTGACGGGCACCGGCGCAGGCATGGGCATGGGCGAACCTTCCAGCGGCAGGGTCATGTATTCGATGCGCTGGCGGCAGGCTTCGTGCAGGGCATCGAGCGCCTCCGTCTGCTTTTCCACCGGCAGACCGATGAGCAGGGTGGCGTTGCGCCTGCCCAAAAAACCGCCCGCGCTGGCGAGGTACGTTAGCGATGCGCCCATGCTTTGCAGGGCTTTGGTGGCGGGGTCCAGGTCCTGTTCCTGAATGACAGCCACGAGCAATAAATGAGTCGTCATATCACGGTTCCTTTCTCAAGCCATGAGCGCGCAGGACGGGGGTGACAACCAGCAGACCGGTATCCGGTTTATTCAAATCGCCGACCAGCTGCTGTGTGACGGCGAGGATTCGGTCAATCATGCCTTCATCCTCGATCACGGTGAAGAGCGTGCGGCTCAGGGTTTCCGAGGCTTCATAAAAATCGTCCAGCGAGGGGATCAGCGGAACATCGTCGCGCATCCCTCGTTTCTGGCGGAGCCTGCCCATTCCCGAACTGAACAGGACGGTGGCGCCGCGCACCCCTATTTTATTCCATGCTTCCAATAATTCTTCGAGCAGATCCGGATTGTGCAGAACGAACGTGACGAGGTACATAGACTACGACTCCTCCAACCTTTGCGCTTCAGACTCCGCCCGTACCTGCCCGGCGTTGAGCGGGGGATGCTCCGCCTTTGCCTTTTCCCGCGCAAACAACGAACGCAGGATGGGCGGCGTGACCAATGTTGTGACCAGGATCATCACCACGATGGCGGAAAATTCGTTCCCGCCCATCAAGCCGTTTTGAATGCCCACGCTGGCGACGATCAAACCGACCTCGCCGCGCGAGATCATTCCCGCGCCGAGTTGAACGGCTTCGATGGCGTTGAGTCCGCCCAGCCGCGCGCCCCAGCCCGAACCGATCCACTTCCCGGCAACCGCGCCGGCGGTGATGAGCGCGGTAAACAGCAGGGATTCCAATCGAAAACTCCGCAGGTCAATGGACAAGCCGATGTTCACAAAGAAGATCGGCACGAACAAGGCATACGCCAGCGTATGGGCGCCCAATTCGATGCGTTCCTTTTCCGGCGTGCGGGCGAGCATCAGCCCCGCGATGAACGACCCGGTGATCGCCGCCATGCCGCCGACCAGTTCCGCGGCGATTCCATACAGGAGCATGATGACGATGGAAATCGTCAACACGCCCTGGCTGATGGGCAGGCGGGCTGTCCGGCGCAGGAACCACGGCAGCGCCTTCAAGCCGGCGAACACCGACGCCGCCAGGAACAGGAACATGCGCAGGATGGTGAGCAGGATGCTTGCGGTCCCGCCCGCCCCGCCCTGCACCGCGAGGAAGATCGAAAGCAGGAGGATGATCAGCACATCGTCGAAGACCGCCGCGCCGAGCAGGCTCAACCCTACGCGGCTGCGCAGCGCCTTGAATTCCATCAACGTCTGGGCGGAGATGCTCACGCTGGTGGCGCCCAGCGTCAGCCCGAGGAAGAGCGAGGCGCTGGGGTCCATCCCAAAGGACAATCCCGTTCCCCATCCCAAAAGCACCGGCACGAGGACGCCCATCAAGCCTGCCAGCGCCGCCACGCGCATGTTCTGACGCATTTCACTGAAGTGCAGTTCCAACCCCGCCATGAACATGAGCAGGAGCACGCCCAGTTCGGCAAACTCGCCGATGGTATCCGCCAGTTCATGCGCGATAAATGGCAGGTCGAGCAGGTTGAGGAGCGACGGACCCAGCAGGATACCGGTCAGCAGTTCCCCGAGGACGGCGGGCTGTCCCAGGCGCATGCTCAGGTAGCCAGCCAGTTTGGAAGCGAGCAGAATGATCGAAATAAGAAGGGCGAGTTGAAGAAAGGCGCTCATGATCGCTGAAATTTTATACCACGTTTTGTTTGCAATTTTCCACACGCCTACCCAGGCGGTTCCTCCTGCTTCCATTTCACTGAAATGGGAGTTGCGTTTTCGGGAATGTGTTCGTACACCTTTTCCAGCGGAATGCCTTGCGCATGACAGATGACGATTGCCAGCGAAAGCCCGTGCGCGACGAGAAGCACGGAATCGCGCGGATGCCTTTGCGCAATTTCACCCGCCGCCGCCAGCACACGCTCCGCCACATCGCAGGGCGACTCGCCGTTCGGCGCGCGGGCATGGAATGGGTCCCGCCGGCGCTCCTCGATTTCGCGCGGAAAGCGCGCCTCGATTTCGCCGGCGAGCAGACCCTCCCAATCGCCCAGGTTGATCTCGCGCAGACGCGGCTCCAGGGTGACGGTCACGCCCAGGGTCTCGGCAAGCAGTTCCGCCGTCTGGAAGGAGCGCGGAAGATCGCTCGCGTATATGGCTGCGAAGCGCATCCCCTTCAGTTTTTCCCGCAGGGCAAGCGCCTGTCTGCGTCCCGTATCGTTCAAGCCCGGCGCATGAGGCGACTGTCCCTGCCACCTGCCGCCGAGGTTCCAATCCGTCTGCCCGTGACGGACGAGCCAGAGTTCGGTCATCGTTTGCGTTCCAGGTATTCCGGCACTTCGATCATCGGCGGACGTTCGTATTCGGCGATCTGCTCCACTTCGAGGAAATAACCTTTGCCGTCGTGACGAATCAATTTCATCGAACGGTTCACGTCCTCCAGCACCGCGCGCCCGAAACGGGTTTCCAGTTTGCGCATCACGGTCTGCACGATGGCAAACGACATCTTGCTCAACGCCTCCAAATGCTGGTTGTGGTGGATGCGTTCGAGCAAATCCACCTGCGCGATGGAGTGCAAGCCGAACTTTTCGTAGATGTCAATCAGCAGACCGGTCTCCACGCCGTAGCCCGAATAAAAGGTGGCGCGTTCCAGCGCTTCACGCCGCCCCGCATACTCGCCTGAAAGCGGCTGAACCACGCCGGAAAGTTCCGGGTAGAACAGGTTCAACAACGGGCGCGCGGTCAATTCAGTCACACGCCCTCCGCCGCCCGCCTGCATTTTTTGTCCCACCCGCAGCGGCCTGCGATAGAAGCCCTTCACCAGTTGAATCTGCGGGTTGACCAGCAGCGGACCGATGATGCCGTACACAAAACGCGGATGGATGTTGACGATGTCCGTGTCAATCCACACGATGATGTCGCCCTTTGTGACAAGCAGGCTTTTCCACAACGCTTCGCCCTTGCCGTTGCGCGGTCCCAGCCGTTCCAGCAAATGCTGGTGGATGTAAACGGGCACGCCTTCCTTCTCCGCGATCTCGCGCGTGCGGTCGGCGGAGTTGGAATCGATCAGCACGATCTCGTCCAGCAGGGGCGCGCGCCGCATCAATTCCTTTTTCATCGTGCGGATGACATTCCCCACCGTTTCCTCTTCGTCCAAGGCGGGCAGGGCGAGGCTGATGCTCAGGTTTTGCTTTCGTTTCAAATCCACCAGTTCTCGCAGCTGGCTGAACTCGTCCGCATGGAAGGTGTTTTCGGCAAACCATTTATCCACCAGAATCGAAATCGCCTCCACGCCCGCGCTCTCGTCGTACACCGTCTGCGGAACGGGTCTTCCCCGTTTCACGGCGATCACCGTGCATGGCGCTTCGTGCAGGATGCGGTCTGCCACCGCGCCCATCGAAACGGAACTGGTCACAGGCTGGGAGGTGGTGCCGAGGATGATGACATCCGCCTTCTTCGTGTTCTCCAGGATGACCTGCACCGCATCATCCGTGACCTCGAACTGTTTCTGCACTTCGGGCAGCTGTTTCAACACCCGGTCCAACCCCTTGAACGGCGCGTCAATGCTTGTTTCGGGGTCGTCCGCCCGGCGGATGTGAAGCGTCGTCACCCCTTTTGGATGCAGACCCAACCCCACGCGCAGCGCCAATTCCGCGTGCGGTCCGCCTCGCACCGGGACCAGGACCTGCTTCGGTTTGCTGGTGATTTTTCCACGCATCAGAGCCACGTCGCACGGCGGGCGCGTCAGCAGGTCGTTTCCGTTGACGTGTAACGCCTTGAGATGGGAATCGAACTCCAGCAGAAGCAGGTCGGGCTGTTCTTCCTGAAGCAGGTTCGAAAGTTCGTTCCACGGCTCGTGCGAAACGATAACCCTCGATCTGCTGACGATCTTCTCCTCCCTCCCGTAGTTCCTCAACAGTTTGCGCAGGGCGCGCGCGGCGGCGGCACCTTTGCTCAACGACTCTTCGGGCGGCAAAACCACCACGCCCACCAGGATGATCTCCGCATCGAACAGGCGCGCGGTCTCCAACGCATGCAAGCCGGGTCCTTCGTGAACCAGCGGGATGAGAATGCTGTGGATGGGTGAAAATTCGGAATGTCGCTGCATGAGGTTTTCCTTTCGCTATGCGGTATATCCATCGCAAAGTCGGGCTCAAGGCTGCCGTACCCATTCCGGGCACTTCCCCTGGCGCAGGGAGCAACCTTGTGCTGCAATATTACAGAATTGGCGCGATGTGTTGACGATAAATGGCTTCCCAGCGGAACGAGGCGCGCGCCCGCATGACAAACCTGGCAGGCAGGGATGTTTGAAAATAATCCGCAAGCAGGCTTGCGACCTTTGCAGGCTCTTCATCGGGCGGGAAAAACACGGCGTCTGCCAGGCCCAGTTTTCGCAAAGGAGGAATATCGGCGCAGAAGGCGGGCAAACGGCTGAACGCCGCTTCGATCAACGGGATGCCGAAACCCTCCTCGCGGCTGGGAAAGAACAGCGCGTCGGCGACGCGGTAGAAATCGGCGATGACTTCATCGGGCAGGAAGCCGTCGTGCAGTTCCGCGAGAAAATACGCCGAGCCTTCCAAGCCCAATTGACTGCGCATTCCCTTGAGCATTTCAAAGTATCGGATGTTGCCCGCGTTGTGCGGTCCCAGCGGACCCGTCACCACCAGCGCGGCGTGCGGATGTATCCTTTTCAACCCGGCTAAAGTGTGCAGTGCAAGTTCGATATTCTTGCGCGGCGTCACGCGCACGGGCAGCAGCAGGATCGGCGCGGCGTCCAACAGGTTCGTCTTTTCAAGCAGGGAGCGGGTCAGCGCTTCGAGTTTGTAAAACCGTTCCATATCCACACCGTTGGGAATGACGCGGATCGAAGCGGGGTCCAGTTTCATCAGCGCTGCCAGTTCCGCGCGGCGCAAATCCGACACGACGACATGAGTCAGACTGCCCCAGTCCGTTCGCAGCAAATCCCAGGGATAGCCGTCGTGCAGTTCGGGCAGATAGCGCGGCGTTGCCCACGCCAGGTCGTGATGCCAGAGGATCAGGCGCGGCAGGTTCTTGGATTGGTGTAATTGGTGGAGGGCGGCGGTGAGGGCAAGATTCTTGTTCAGCGAGCAGACGTTGTGCGCGATCAAGACATCCGCGCCGTATAAGGCGTCTTGCAGCAGGTTCATGAGTTCGCCGCGCAGAGAT
>QMIW01000121.1 GCA_024434165.1 Chloroflexota bacterium
GACCGCCTGCTCCAACTGGCGGATAAAAAATCCTCCCTGCAGGATGCGTTCAGAATGGCGGATGAAGTCCTGCACCAGGGCATTCAAGGCATTTCCGAACTCATCACCATCCCCGGCTTGATCAACCTCGATTTCGCCGATGTCAAAGCCATCATGTCGGAGGGCGGCGCGGCGCTCATGGCGGTTGGACGCGGCTCCGGCGACGACCGCGCCAAAACGGCGGCGGAGCAAGCCATCTCCAGCCAGCTGCTCGACATCACCATTGACGGCGCGCGCGGCGTGCTCTTCAACGTCACCGGCGGACCCAACATGACGCTGTTCGAGGTCAACCAGGCGGCGGCGATCATCCGCGAAACCGCCCACCCCGATGTGAACATGATCTTCGGTGCGGTGATTGACCCTGAAATGGGCGACGAGATTCGCGTCACCGTCATTGCGACTGGATTCGAGCGCTCCGGCGTCCCGCGGCGCGTCCTCGAACGCCTCCCCCGGACCGAGAAACCTGTTTCTGCCGCCAATACAGTTTTTGCGCGCCCAGGCGACTCCGTGAACGTCAACGCCGAAACCCGCTCCTCCGCAGACGTGAAATCCCAGCCCGCTCCGAGCATCAACGCAGACGATCTGGATGTGCCGTCGTTCCTGCGAAAGAACAGACGCTGATTTGCCGTCCCTTTGAGACCCTAAAGGTTTTTGAAACCTTTAGGGTCTTTTTATTTTGGTACAATAGATTTTATGAAAGCAAAACTGCCCCGGCAATTCGATAAACTCGGCGCGCCGCCCGCGCATTATTCCTACCTCCGCCACCGCAGGCAGTTCGCCCGGCATATCCTCCTTCCGATTGTGTTGAGCGCGCTGGCGTTCGCCGCCATGATCGTATGGATCGGCGCCGCCGCGTTCACGCAGGGAGGGGATGTGGGGCGCTGGGCTGCCATTTCCACCATCTGGGTCATCATCCCCATGATGCTCGGCGGACTGATCCTCCTCGCCATTCTGATCGGGCTGATTTACCTGCTGTCGCGCGCGCTGGGCATCCTTCCCTACTACACGGGTATCGCGCAGGATTACGTGTATAAAGCGAAGGGATACATCGTCCGCGGCGCGGATCTGGCAGTCAAGCCCATCCTCGCAGTGAACGGCTGGCTCGAAACCATCAAAGCATTCTTCGAAAGGATGACCCCATGAACAAAACCAGGATTATTTTAGGCGGTGCGCTCATCGGAGCGGTGACGGGGCTGGTCGCTGCCCTGCTCATTGCGCGCCGCGCGGAAAAGAGCGGGAGCGAAACCGCCATCACCGCCGGTGAAGGCATCAAATTGGGCGTGTTGATCTTTGGCTTGCTGCGTGCAATTGCCTCACTGGGAGACGATTAATTCCACTCGTCAGGCGGATGCGAAGACCGTTGTCGTTTCAAAATCCACAAGGTTTATGATTTCCGGGAGGAGTACAGGGAATGTAGGAGTATTTAATGTCGGTAAAAGCCCTTTCGTCAAGGGACGGCTCGTTTTTTGACATTTTTCGTGAGCATGACGCGATCATGCTCCTGCTTGAACCTGAATCAGGGCGGATTTTGGATGCCAACGCCGCGGCTGTGAAGTTCTACGGATACCGCCCGGACCAGTTCCAACAGATGAAACTCACAGATGTATCCCTCCTTCCGCCGGCTGTCGTCATGGAACATTTGCAGCGCGCGCAAAACCGGGAGCAGGGACAATTTATCTGCCCTCACCGGCTTGCCAATGGCGAGACCCGGGTCGTGGAGGTTCAATCCTCCCCCGTTGCCTGGGATGGGAAGGTCTTCCTCTTTGCCATTGTGCAGGACATGACCCGGCAAAGCCGGACGGAGGACGCCCTGCGCGAATCGGAGGAGCGATACCGCTCCCTGTTCGAGCGCATCATGGACGGCTTCTATCGCAGCACACATGAGGGACAGTTTGTGGATGTCAACCCGGCGATGGTCAGGATGTTCGGATACGCCTCGAAGGAGGAAATACTCCAGGCAGATATCAGGAACGCGCTGTACTTCTCCCCGGAGGAACGCGGCAGTCACATTCTGGATACGGGCAAGGAGGAGATCGAAGTCTATCGCATGAGGCGCAAGGACGGTTCCGAGATCTGGGTGGAGGATCACGGGTATTACATCCACGATGAAAAGGGGAACATCCTTTTTCATGAAGGCATCCTCCGTGATGTCACCGAGCGCGTCCGGGCGGAGATGGCTTTCCGCGAGAGCGAAGCCCTGTTGAGAGAGACGCAGGCCATTGCGGGCATCGGCAGTTACGTGCTCGATTTTTCCGCAGGTGAATGGAAAGGCTCGGACACCCTCTACAGCATCTTTGGGATTGACGAATCCTACGAGCGCACCATAGCAGGCTGGGCAAACCTCATCCATCCCGATCACCGCGAGGAGATGCTCCATTACTTTATGACTGATATTGTGAAGGACCGCAAGCGGTTCGACCGGGAGTATAAGATCATCCGCGCCAGCGACCGTGCCGAACGCTGGGTGCACGGCGTGGGCAAGCTGGGACTGGATTCGCAAGGGCGGCTCCTGGTGATGAAAGGCACCATCCAGGATGTCACTGCACGCAAGCAGATGGAGGAATCCCTGCGCCAGCGCCTGCTTGAATTGGAGACCCTGTTCGAAGTTTCAGCCTCCCTGCGCGCCGCCCATACCTTTGAAGAAGCCCTGCCGATTTTGATGGATAAAACCCTCGCCGTGCTTGGCACGGATACGGGCTCGATCCTGCTTCATCATCCCGGCACCGGCGAGTTGCAGGGCGCGCTTCAACGCGGCTGGTTCCTGGAGATCAGGGACATTCCCGTAAAGGTCGGCGAGGGCATCGCCGGGGCGGTCTTTGCCACCGGACAGCCCTACCTCGCCACGGATTTTTCGCTCGACCCCCTGTCAAAACTTCAGTCGCGCGAAAAGATTCCGCAGGGATGGGGCGGAGCCTGCCTGCCCATCCGCGCCGCCTCGGAAATGGTCGGCGTGCTGTTCGTCGCGGTGAAACTGCCGCGCCAGATCACGCCGGAACAGATGAAACTCTTGCAATCGCTGGCAGAGATTGCGGGCGCCACCATCCACCGCACCCGCCTGCACGATGAAACCGCCCGCCGCGCAGAGGAATTCGAGTATTTGTACGATACCAGCAAAGCCCTCTCTGAGCAGACGGAACTGAGACCCCTCCTGACCCTGATTGTAAATACGGCACAACAACTGTTGAAATCCGCATCCAGCGGCATTTACCTGTACGACCCCAACGCAAATGAATTGATCCTGACGGTGGACACAATGCCTTATATCACCACCGGTTCCCGATTGAAACTTGGCGAAGGAGCCGCCGGCTGGGTGGCGCAGACGCACAAATCCATTCGGATTGACGATTACACAGCCTGGGAGGGACGCTCCCCGCAATACGAAGGGGTACTCTTGCGCGCCGTGTTGGAAGTGCCCATGCTGTACGGCGGCGAATTGATCGGCGTACTGGTGGTGGACGAAGTTGGAGAATCCACCCGCACATTCACCGAAGGGGATGAACGCCTGCTGACCCTCTTTGCCTCCCAGGCGGCGGGAGCCATCCACTCCACCCGCCTGCGGGAGGAGGCGCTCTTCCGCCTGCGGAACTTGCAGACCCTGCACGAAGTGGACCGGGCAATCGCCTCCAGCCTGGATTTACGCATCACGCTCAACCTGCTGCTGAGCCGCATCGTTGACCAACTGGACGTGGACGCCGCCTCGGTGCTGCTCCTGCATCCGCACGAACAGGCGCTGCAATATGCCGCCAGTTACGGTTTTCGTACCCGTCTGATCGAAGGCGCCAACGTGCGCCTGAACGACGAGTTTGCCGGACGCTGTGTAATGGAACGACGGATCATTTACATCGCCGACCCCGCCAAAATTCAGAATAATGAACCGTTTGCCAACCTTTGGAGCGAAGAAGGCTTCAACCACTACACCTGCATTCCGCTGATCGTCAAAGGCGAGGTGAAAGGCGTGTTGGAACTCTATCACCGCTCGAATTTCATACCGACGGCTGAATGGCAGGAATTCATGGAGACCCTTGCCGGTCAGGCTGCCATCACCATTGATAACACCCAGATGTTCGAGAACGTCCAACGCATCAACATGGAGATGACGGTCGCGTATGAAGCCACCATCGAGAGCTGGTCGCGCGCGCTGGAACTGCACACCCGCGAGACCGAAGGACATACGATCCAGATCACCGAACTCACCGTCCTGCTTGCCAAACGCCTGGGCGTTACCGGCAGCCGCCTCCAGCATATCCGTCACGGCGCGCTGCTGCACGACATCGGTAACGTGGGCATCTCCGACCGCATCCTTCTCAAAAAAGGCAGGCTGACGAAAAAGGAATGGGAGGAAGTGCGAAAGCACCCGGCACTTTCCTTTCAATTGCTGAATCCCATCAAATACCTGCGTCCTGCGGCGGATATTTCCCATTGCCATCACGAACGATGGGACGGCACCGGCTACCCGCGCGGACTCAAAGGCGAGCAGATTCCCTTCGCGGCGCGCATCTTTGCCGTGGTGGATGTCTGGGATGCGCTCACCAGCCCGCGCCCGTATCGAAAGGCGTGGTCGAAGAAAAAAGCCCTCGCCTACATCAGGAAACAAAGCGGGAAGCATTTCGACCCGCAGGTTGTGGACGCATTCCTGGAGTTGATAAAGGATATTGACACCGCCCTATGACGATACATACTGTCTCCCAAAAAACATACCGCCGTTTCCTCCTCGCCTCACAGGGACTTTGGCCCGGCCGCCGTTTCAAGGGCTTGATCGGCGCCGAAAACGCCCTGCGCCAGATGCACGCGCTTCAACTCGACCCGCTGGTCATGGTCGCCCGCAGCCAGGATATCGCCATGTATGGGCGCGTCCTCGATTACAAACCGGACCTGCTCTACAAAATGGCGTACGACAGACGCAAAGCCTTCGATTACGGCGGAACGCTCTTCATGTACCCCATGGAAGAATTCCCATACTGGCAGCTGCACATGAAGCGCCGCGCCGAACACGGCCTGCGCTATGAAGCCTTCACCCACCCGCCAAAGGACGTGATCAAATTCGTCCTCGATGAACTGCGCGAGAAGGGACCGCTCGGCAACCGCGACCTCGAAGGGGACGCCGTCAAGACGTGGAGTTACCGCGGACGCAAGGAGACCTCGGTAGCGCTGTTTTACCTGTGGTTGAGCGGCAAAGTGATGATCTCGAACCGTAAAGGCTTCGACCGCATCTACGACCTGCGCGAGCGCGTCGTTCCTGCGGAGTTCGATTACGCCGCCTCGGAACAGGAAACGGAAGACTACTTCAGCCTCAAATCCATTGCCTTTTTGGGTATTGCGCGCGAAAACAATTGGAAGAACGAACTCGGTTACTATCTCTATCGCACCATCCCGGCGGGCGAAGCAAAACAACGCATCGAGAACCTCATCGAGCGCGGACTCGTCTCCCGGATTCAGGTGGAAGGCTCAAAGGACCGCCATCTCATCCTGAACAGCGACCAGCCCCATCTGTCCGAGTTGGAGGCGGGGCGCATCCCCAAAGCCTGGAAGCCGAAAGGTCCCACCACCGAGGAGGAGGTCACGTTCCTCGCCCCGTTGGAGATCGTCAGTGCGCGGGGGCGGGCGAAGAAGGTGTTCGATTTCGACTACGTTTGGGAGGTGTACAAACCCGCGCACCAGCGCAGGTGGGGCTATTACACCCTGCCGATTCTGTTCGGCGACGACCTGGTGGCGCGGCTCGACCCCAAACTGGACCGCTCCACGAACACCCTGCACATCCTCGGCTTTTGGCTGGAGGACGACGCGCCGAAGGACGGCGTCTTTGCCGATGCGCTGGCAAACGGACTGAAACGCTTTGCGGATATGATCGGCGCGGCGAAGATTGATTTGAGCGGAATCAAACCATTGAAACTGCGCTCGCATTTGAAGTCGAAGATTAAACTTTGATCACCCCTTCACACAAACCAGCCCTTTCAAATACGCGCCTTCAGGAAAGTGCAGACTGACCGGGTGGTCTGCGCCTTGTGACAGACGCTCGACGATTCCCGCCTCCACACCCGCATCGAGAGCGGCGGAGGCGATTATTTTTTGGAACAACGCCGCATCCACGCCGCCGGAGCATGAAAACGTAACCAGGATTCCGCCCGTCCGCAGGAGTTTGAACGCCA
>QMIW01000122.1 GCA_024434165.1 Chloroflexota bacterium
CCTCTCCCATCGGGAGAGGGGGAAGTCATCCCAGAAGATATAACCTTGTTTGGGGTGAGGGAAGCCTCTTGAAACCAAGGCAGCAACTCGGGTTATTTACTTTTCTGCCTTGCCGTCTCCCCTTACCACTCTCAACGCTTGCGGCAGGATTTCGAAACTTGCGCTTTTTAGATTGCTGCCGAAACTGGTGTAGATTTCCCCGTCGGCATGGATGTAAAGCGGCAGGTCCGAGGTGATCGCCAGTTTCTTGAACGCGCCCATGCGCACCTGCTTGAAACGCATGTGGGTGCCTTTCATGAATTCCGGCACGAGACGGAACATGGTGGGACGCGAGACATTGGTCACCGCGACGTATTCCATGCCGCCGTCATTGTTCCTCGAATCCGGCGAAAGCATGAACCCGCCGCCTTCGCGCGGACCGTTGCACAGGGTGAGCATGATGATTTTATCCTCCCAGGTCTCGGTGTCGCTTTGGATCTTCATCGTCATCGGCTTGTGATTCAGGATGATGGTCTGGATGACCGCCGTGAGGTACATGAGGAAGCCCTTGACGATGGGCAGTTTATGCGAGCGGATGGTGACCACCGCGTCGAAGCCGATGCCGAGGGTGTTGTCGAAGTATTCCCGGCGTCCGTGCTCGTCGGTCATCATGCCGATATCCACAGCCTGGATGTTCTCCCCTTTGAGGACATGCGCCAGCGCCTGCGACGATTTTTGAACGCCGCCGATGGAATAAGCGAAGTCATTGCCGGAGCCGATGGGAACGACGCCCAAAACGGGGCGTTTCTCCGCCGAAACCTGCATGAGTCCGTTCATCACTTCGTGGACGGTTCCGTCGCCGCCCATGGCGACCACCAGGTCGTATCCTTCCTCGGCGGCTTGCCGCGCAAGTTCGATAGCGTGGGTGGGATAGACCGTGCCGCTCCAGGTCAGCTCGCCTTGAAATTCCTGGGCAATCGGTCTCAGGTCGTTGGCGGTCTTCCAGGCGCGTCCCATATCTGCGATGGGGTTGAGGATGAGTTTGACTTTGCGGGGTAGGTAGGTCGGACCGGGCGAAACCATGACTTGGCTCCTGTATTGATGTTTGCTTGGCTCTTCCGTAATTAACGGGAAAGAGCCTAACCACAAAGGAGGGAAAAGGCGTCAACTTTACAGGCGTTTTTCCTTCGTGATCGTCATGTCCTTAAGTGTTTAAAAGAGTTTTCCCGTTAAAAACGGTAGAACCGTTTGCTTTTATAACCCCGTCCGTCTTGTTTTGGTTTGAAAGCGGCTGCGCTATGAGTCTTCGCCCTTGAAGTTGATTGGCGTCAGTCTTCCGGTCACGCCTTTGGCGATGGAATATCCCCCGCGATGATACTTCTTGGCATGGTAGAGCGCTGCGTCGGCGGCGCGCAGGAGGTCGCTGGGGTTGCCGGCGTGAATGGGAAACACAGCGATGCCCGCCGTAATGCCCAATTCGATATTTGCCGCGCTGGGAAAGCCAAAGCGGTATTCCTTCATCAACTCGATCACCTTTTGGGTGACCGCCTGCGCCGCCTCGAGGCTGGTGCCGCGCATGACCAGCGTGAGTTCGTCGCCGCCGTAACGCGCAAGGAAATCGGAGCCGCGCATCTTTTGCGCGAGGAAGTTGAACAGAGAGTAGAGCAGTTCGTCCCCCACTTTGTGACCGAACGTATCGTTGACCGTCTTGAATCCGTCCAGGTCCATCATAACCACTGAAAACTGCGAGTTCGCGCGGCTTGCGATCTGCCACTCCTCCTGCAGGCGTTCGTCCAATGCGCGGCGGTTGGGCAGGCCGGTGACGCTGTCGGTGTTTGCCATCTGCGTGACGCGCTTGTACAGGCTGGCGTTGAAGATTGCCACCGCCGCCTGGTCTGCCAGCAGGCTGATGAGACGCATCTCCGAGCGGGAAAAACGCCCCGTCACGGTGCGGGAGAGGTTCATCACGCCGACGATCTCATCCTTGAATTTGAGCGGGATGCCGACGATGGAACCGGAATTGAGGATCTGCATCCCCTGGTAAAGCGGATGGTTGGGCATGTCTTCGATGATGATCTGACTGCCGGTCCTGACGACGGAATACGTCAACCCGCTGCGCCGCGGAATGGAGATGGGTTTGTTCCGTGTGCCGTCCGAATCCAGCGAGGCGCCGAATTCCAGCGCTCCGCGTTCATATAAAAAGATGTGCACCGCCCGCGCATGGCGCACCAGTCCCATCGCCTCTGTCACCACCGCATCCAGCACCTCTTGCAGGTCGAGGCTCGAGGTCAGGTTGAGGCTGATGCGCTTGAGGGCATCCAGTTCGTCCGCCTGGTGTTTGACCGTCGTCAGAAGCGCATGGCGGGAGATGACTTCCTGGGTGATGGTCTTTACGTCCTCGTTGGAGGACTGGCTCGCCGAGCGCTCCGAGGCTTCGACCAGGACCTGAATCAACTTCAGTATGGATTTTTTTTCCTCGGGGGGAATGGTAGTATCCTGGGAGATGATCTCCCACGCGCGGGAGAAAACCGACCCGGATTTTTTTTCGTTATCGTTCATTCAGTCCTTGAAGATCAATCCACAAGACGCGGGCGCGAATTTTTAACTCAAGTTGCCGCCTTCCAATAGATTTTCCAGGTTCCCCGCCCAAAGCCCTCACCCTGCCCTCTCCCATCGGGAGAGGGGAAGTCATCCCGGAAGATATAACCTTGTTTGGGGTGAGGGAAGCCTCTTGAAACCAAGGCAGCAACTCGGGTTTTTTACTATTATACACTCGTACCCAAACAGCATGAAGATGCAGGGCAAAAGCGGTGAATTTCAACCGCTTTTGCCCCTCCACTTTTGAGTTGTTTGGACACTTGTGTTTCCCGTCCGCGTTCTCAAAAGTTTCCGCAAACGGGACTGTGTTAGAATGAAATTCATTTCAATCATTTGAGGTTTTACGTGTCCGATACAACCAGGTTCGCTCCAGCCACGCCGCTGAATCCGCGCCGGCGCGCCATTCTGGTCGGCGCCTCTGAAGGGATGGGCGCCGCGCTCGCCCGCAAACTCGTACAGGAAGGGTACAACGTAGCGCTGCTCTCACGACAAAAGGAAAAACTGACCGCCTTGTGCGCGGAGATCAACCAGGGCGGGGAAATCCGCGCCGCCGCCTACCCCCACGATGTAACGAACTACGACGAAGTGCCCGCCCTGCTCCAGCGCATCGTCGCCGACCTTGGCGGATTGGACGCCTTCATCTTCATGGCGGGGGTCAATTTCCCGCCCGGCAGCATGGACAAATACAACTTCGAGAACGACCGCAAAATGGCCGAGGTCAATCTCATCGGCGCGATGGCATGGCTTGCCCCGGTTGCCGAAATGTTCCAGAGCGCAAAAGCCGGTCAGATCGTGGGCATCGGCTCGGTGGCGGGCGACCGTGGGCGCGTGGGCAACCCCGGTTACAACACGTCCAAAGCGGGCTTGCACACCTACCTCGAAGCGCTTCGCAACCGTCTCACGCGCCACGGCGTGAACGTGCTGACCGTCAAGCCGGGGTTTGTCAAAACCGAAATGCTCAAAGCCGCTGTGGGACCCACGCCCTTTGCCATCCCGGCGGAAAAAGCGGTGGACGATATTTACAAAGCCATGCGCCGGCGCCGGCAGACGGTTTACACGCCGTTCTTCTGGCAATACATCATGCTGGTCATCCGGCATATTCCTTCGTTCATTTTCAGGCGGTTATCCTTCTAATTCATGGACGGTGGTCACTGTCCACCGTCCACGGTCCATCGTCCCCAAAACATCATGCGTACAAACTTCACTCCACTCGAAAATTTCGGTCATTCATTAAGCGCGCCTGCGTATTTGTTTCGCCCGCGCACCGGCGCGGAAATCCACTCCGCATTCAAACTTGCGAAACAGCAGGGGCTTACCGTCGCCGCGCGCGGGGCGGGGCGCAGTTACAACGATGCCGCGCTCAACGGCGGCGGCATCGTGCTCGATCTCACAGCGATGGACCGAATTTTGGAATGGGATTCAACCTCCGGCTTGGTGCGATGCGAGCCCGGCGTCACGCTGGAGAAACTCTGGCAGAAGGTCGAGCCGGAAGGCTGGTGGCCCCCCGTCGTTTCCGGCACGATGAAGACAACCCTCGGCGGCTGTCTCGGCGCGAACATTCACGGCAAGAACAATTTCAAAATGGGCACCATCGGCGAACATGTGGTGGAGTTTACGGCGATTCTGCCCACCGGCGCGGAAGTGACCTGCTCGCCCAAAAAGAACGCGGATTTGTTCCGCGCGATGATCGGCGGTTATGGGATGCTGGGAATCTTCACAGTCATCACGCTGCAAATGAAACGCATCCATTCGGGACTTTTGACTGTGGACGCCTTCCCCGTGCCGAATCTACGCCGACACCTCTCCGCCCTGCAAGACGGCGCGCCGCACAATGATTACATCGTCGGCTGGCTCGATACCTTCGCCGGCGGCGGCAGCCTCGGGCGCGGACAGATCCACGCCGCGCGTTACATCCACGAAGGTGAAGACCCCAGCCCGCAGGAGACGATGAAGTTGAAGAATCAAATCCTGCCGCCGAGGATCTTTGGCGTGTTTCCGAAGTCGTTGCTGCACTACTTCATGACGCCCTTTGCAAACAATCTGGGCTGGCGCATGGTGAACTTTGCAAAATACGCCGCCTCCCTGCGCAGACACACCTTCCGCCAGTCTCATGCGGCGTTCCATTTCCTTTTGGATTACGTTCCGAACTGGGAACTTTCCTATGGGCGCGGCGGGTTGATTCAATATCAATCCTTCCTGCCCAAGGAGACCGCCGAAGCCGCATGGAGTGAAATGCTGAAACTCTCGCTCAAACGCGGCTTGCCCTCCTACCTCGGCGTGACCAAACGCCACCGCCCCGACAACTTCCTGCTCACCCACGCCGTGGACGGTTTCTCGCTGGCGATGGATTTCAAGGTGACGGATTCCAACCGCGCGAAACTGCGCGCCATGCTGTACGAGTTCGATAAAATCGTCCTTGCCCATGGCGGACGTTTCTACTTTGCCAAGAACAGCGAAACCACCGCTGAAACCGCGCTCGCCTTCTACGGCGAAGAAACGGTGAAGAAGTTCAAGAAACTGAAGAAACGCTGCGACCCGAACGGGTTACTGGAGTCGGATCTGTATCGCAGGATTTTTGGAACCTGAACCGTACACTCCTTTCTTCACCGTTGTTTGCTCATTCCTCCTTTATCGTTATGCCTTTGGAAATCCACGACCTCGGTTTGATTGATTACGAATCCGCCTGGAAACTCCAGGACGAATACGCGGCGGAGATCGCGGAGGGGACACGTCCGCCGACTCTGCTGCTGCTGGAACATCCCCATGTATACACGTTCGGACGAAAAGGCAACGCCGCCAACCTGCTCTGGAGCGAAGAGCAGCTGAAACAGCGAGGCGTTTCCATCCATTGGGTGGATCGCGGCGGCGACGTTACCTATCACGGACCGGGACAGTTGGTGGGGTATCCGCTACTGCCCCTCACCCCTTTGCCCCTCTCCCTTTGGGAGAGGGGTTGGGATGAGGGAAAATCTGATTACATCGGCTACATTCGCAAACTGGAAGGCGCGCTTATCGGCGTGTTGATGAAATACGGCATCGCCAGCGGACAAATCCCCGGCAAGACGGGCGTCTGGATTCAGCCTGACGTCCATTCGCGCTGCGCTTCGCGGCGCTGCAAACCTGAAGACAGGCAAAAGCCTGCGAAGATCGCCGCCATCGGCGTCAAGGTAGATGCGAGGGGTGTCACCCGTCACGGTTTTGCGCTGAATGTGAATCCCGATATGGAGTATTGGGAGGGCATCATCCCCTGCGGCTTGAGCGAGCCGGTCGTTTCGCTGGCGGATCTGCTCGACCCCGTCCCCGCGATGGAGGATATCAAGGCAAAGGTCGGCGGGGAATTTCGTGCAATTTTCGAATCCATGCTGGCGTAACTGCCTGCGTCGGTACCTATGCGGGATATAAAGAACAAGCCGCCGATTGTATAACCATCTTACGTGGAACCTCCCGAAGGTTCTTTGAAAAGAGCCTTGCCGGGCGGCAAAACCTTCAGGATGGCGTGTAAGTAGTCGGTCATAAGTTTTTAGAAAACAAATTCCTGCTCATGCCGCCGTCCTCGGCGGCGGGGACGCCGCCGGGAGCGTATTTTTGTAAAATTTAAGAGGCGTCATGCAGACCCGAAAACTCACCCGCAGGGATTTTCTCAAATTGGGCGGCGTACTGGCAACCTCCTCCGTGCTTGCCGCCTGTGCGCCGGGGGAGGAAAACCCCATCGCAGTTCCTTCTGAAGCGGCGGATCAAGACCCGGTCGTCCTGCCCGAAGCGCAGACGCCGCTCCCGCCCGTGCCGCTGGCCGTCCTCGCGCTCAACCGGCTCACGTTCGGCATCCGCCCCGGCGATATCGAAGCCTTCCACGCGCTCGGCTCCACGGACGATGAACGCCTGCAAAACTTCCTTGCTCAACAGTTGAATCCCGACTCGATTGACGACAGCGAATTCGAGAACCGCTACAACAATGCCGGTTTTGAAACGCTTCATAAATCCCTTGAACAACTTTACTACGACCACGTCGCCAGCAATCCTTACGACGCCAACGACGACACGTATTGGGAATGGTACAGCCAGCCCGCCCACGAACTGACGGACGCGACCGTCCTGCGTGCGGCGTACAGTAAAAGGCAGCTGGCTGAGGTCCTTGCCGATTTCTGGCATAACCATTTCAACGTTTTTCTCTGGCAGGATGACGGCGTGCCGCTCATCGTCTCCTACAACCGCGACGTCCTGCGCCGCCACATGCTCGGCAACTTCCGTCAGATGCTGGAGGCGGTGGCGAAGCACCCGTCCATGCTGTATTACCTCAACCAAAACAACAGCAGCGACGCCGGACCCAACGAAAATTTTGCGCGCGAACTGTTCGAACTCCACACCCTCGGCGCGGAAAACTATCTGGGTGTGCGCGACCCCAATTCGGTCGGGAAGGATGCGGACGGCATCGCCGCCGGTTACGTGGATAACGATGTCTACGAAGCGGCGCGCTGTCTCACCGGCTGGCGCGTGGATGACGACCTCGGCGATTGGGAGGACGGCGTCGAAAAGACCGGCAATTTCCTTTATTACAAACCCTGGCACGACCGCTTCAACAAACTCGTGCTTGGCAAATACATCCCCGCCGACCAGGAGGATTTGAAAGACGGACACGATGTGCTGGACTTGCTCGCAAATCACCCCGGCACGGCGCGCCACATCGCCCGCAAGTTGTGCCGCCGCTTTATCTCGGACGCCCCGCCTGAATCCATTGTCCAGGCGGCGGCGAACACCTTTTTGGAGAACCGCGGCGCGCCCGACCAACTCAGGCGCGTGATGGAGACGATCCTGCTCTCGGCGGAGTTCAAAGCCGGATGGGGCGGAAAGGTCAAACGTCCGTTCGAGGCGGCGATGTCCATGCTGCGCGCGCTCAACTCCGATTTCATCCGCATCCCCGGCGGAGTCCATTGGATGCTCGGTCTGATGGGTCAGGCTCTTTTCGAGCGCCGCCCGCCCGACGGCTACCCCGACGTGCGCGAAGCCTGGGCGAATTCCATGTCGCTGTTGTATCGCTGGAATTTTGCGGTCGGTCTCGCCGAGAATTGGATGGACGACGAAGACACCGGCTACAGGATTTTCACGGATGTGTACAACCAGACCCCGGCGGAGATTCGTACCGCCTCCTCCCTCGCCGATTATTGGATTCAACGGATCCTGAATCAGACCCTGCCCGATGCAAGCCGCAGGGCGGTGATTGCGGTCATGGCGCAGGAATACGGTTCGGAGGAACCCCTGCCCGAAGATCACGTGCAGTATGTTTTGCCTGCCATGGTCGAAGCGATTTTGATGAGCCCCGAATTTCAATGGAGGTAGTTTGGAATCCGGCGGCTTGCCTCCGGGTCGGGAGCATGCTCCCGGACTCCATGATCCAAGGAAAACATGATGAATACCATTCTCCCCCGCCGACAATTTTTACAGGGATGCTCCGCCGCCATTGCCGCGATGGCGGGCGCAAGGTTGACCAATCTCGCCTTCGCCAGACAGGAGGACCCGTCCGACACCCTTGTAGTGATCTTTCTGCGCGGCGGCTGGGATGCGCTCAATGTGGTCGCTCCCATCGAGGGCGATGACCGCGGTTACTACGAAAAAGCGCGCCCGGATATTCAAATCCAAAACCTTTTGCCGTTGAACGACCGCTTCGGTCTGCACCCCGCCATGGCTCCGCTGTACGATTTGTATCAGGCGGGCAGGGCGGGCATCATTCACGCTGTCGGCTTGAATGTGGACACGCGCAGTCACTTCGACGCGCAGGAATACATCGAGTTGGGAACGCCCGGCTCGAAGAGCGCCGCCTCCGGCTGGATCACCCGTCACCTGCAAGCCGGCGGAATTTCATCCATCCTGCCGGTCGTGTCCACGTCTGGTCAGCCGACTTCGCTGTTGAATTTCGTGCCCACCGTCAGCCTGAACACGCCGGAGGATTTCTCGCTGTGGGATAAAGGCTTGGGCGAATCGCACAAGAACGCCCTGCGGCAGATGTATGCCGGCGAGAGCCTGCTGCACCGCGCCGGGTCGCGCACACTGGATGCGCTGGACATCGTCAGCCCGTTGAGCGGCGGCGGATACGAACCCTCCAACGGCGCCCATTACATCGAGGATGAGTTCGGCATTCAATTGAAGACCGTCGCGCAGATGATCAAACTGGATGCCGGTCTGCGTGTTGCCGCTGTGGACTTCGGCGGCTGGGATACCCATGAAAACCAGAATTACGGTGAAGAGGGCTACATGGCGGATTTGTTGAACAGCCTCGCCTCTGGACTGGCGAACTTTTACCTCGACCTCGACTCCGGCTACGCGGACAGGGTATCGGTCGTCGTCATCAGCGAGTTCGGACGCAGGCTGGTGCAGAACGAATCCTACGGCACGGACCACGGTCACGGCAGCGTGATGTTCACGCTGGGCGGCAGTGTCAACGGCGGGCAGGTCTTTGGGAACTGGCCCGGCTTGCACAACGAACAGTTGTACGACCATGCCGACCTTGCCGTCACCACGGATTACCGCCAGGTGCTGAGCGAACTGCTCGTCAAACGCATGGGCAGCGCGGATATTGAAACGGTTTTCCCCGGCTTTTCCGGCAGTTACAATCCGTTGGGAATTTATCGAGCCTAAGCGCCCAAACAACTTAAAAGCGGAGGGCAAAAGCAGTTGAATTTCACCGCTTTTGCCCTGTATCTTCATGTTGTTTGGGTATAAGTCGGGTACGTTCGCCGACAGGAAGATTATTCCGACACCACCCAGCAGGCGCGTCCGCGCTGCTTGGCTTCGTACATGGCGTTGTCGGCGCGTTTGAGAAGGCTGTCCCACGAATCTTCTTTTTTCCTGAGTTGAGCCACCCCGATGCTCAGCGTGACCCGGATCGTGTGCTCCCTCACCTGAATATCCGTCTCGCTCATCTGCCGGCACAGGCGGGCGGCTTGTTCTCCCGCTGCCTGCGCTCCCGAATTGGGGAGGACGATGATGAATTCCTCGCCGCCATACCGCCCGACGATATCCGGGTGGCGAATCCCGTCGCGCAGGCGCTGCGCCACCTGCCGCAGCACCTCGTCTCCCACCTGATGACCGTAGGTGTCGTTGATGGCTTTGAAATGGTCCACATCAATAATGGAAACGGACAGCATCGAACCGTACCGCTCGGCACGCAGCACCTCATCCTGAAGTTCGCGGACGATCGCGCGGCGGTTATACAGGAACGTCAACGGGTCGGTCTGGGCGACTTCCTGCGCCTGCGCCACCACCGCTTCCAGTTCCACCTGTTTGTCGTGGGCGAGTTTTTTGGTGAAACTGCTTTCGATCTCGAATAATTTCACCTGCCGGTTCAACTTCTCGATCACGCCGCGCAGCATGGACTCGGAGCCGAGGCGCTCGGCAATGAAGATCGCGCGGTCGTTGGGAATGGGGATGAGCATGCAGTCGCAGATGACTGCCGGGTTGGGACCGCGCATCGAAAATTCCCCCAGCCAGCGTTCCAGCATCCCGCCGGCTAACCTGCCCTGCAGTCCCTTCCTGTTCTCCTTCGGGAAGTAGTCCTTCAGGTTGGCTGCATCCGCCAGTTGTTTTTTGCTTTCCTCGATGGTGGAATTCCAGGCGATCAAGGTCCCATCCCTCGCCACAAGTGCCACACCTGCGTGAATATTTTCCAACAGCAGGTGAACATCGCTTATGGTAAGCATTTCCGCCAGTTTTTGCATGGACGTATTGTAGCGTATTCAGCGGGAGATTTTCTCAGACCTATCAAAATCAATAACCCCAGCCTTGCAAATTTATCAGCCCGGCTCGCTATCGCGCTCCTTTCCTCCCGAATTGACGTTCCAGCATATCCACCGTCAGGTGAATCATCGTCGGTCTGCCGTGCGGACAGGTGCGCGGCGACTGACACGCTTCGAGATCGTTGAGCAAACTGCGCTGCTCTTCGGGAGTCAATGCCTGCCCGGCTTTGACCGCCAGCCGCTTGCAGACCCGCGCCGCGAGTTTCGCCTCCACCTCCGCCTGGAGCGGACTCTCGTCCTCTTCAAAATCCTCCACCAGCACGCGGAGCGCCGCTGCCGGGTCGCCGCCTGAAAACAACACGGGCATCGCGCGGACCTGGAACGTGTTTGTCCCGAACTCCTCCACTTCAAAGCCGAAATGATTCAAAAACGGCAATTGTTCGAGCAGCGCCTTCGCTGATTGCGGCGGCAGTGTGACGATCTCCGGCGCAAGCAGCGATTGCGAAGGGATTGTTTTGCTTTCATGCTGCGCCATCAACTTCTCGAACAACACCCGCTCGTGCGCTGCATGCTGGTCAATCAGATACAGCCCGTCGGGACCTTCGGCGACGAGATAGGTTGCGCCAATCTGTCCGATGAGGCGAAGCAGGGGAACGCCAGTGGAATACGACGATTGACCATTGACCGTGGACGATGGACGATCGCTTTCTGCTTTTTGATTGGGGTTTTCCATCGTCAATGGTTCATCGTCCGTCGTCAAAGACTCATCATGCGCCACCGACCAGTCAATTCCCACCTGTCTCTTTGGCAATTCCTCGCCCCGCGCTCTCGCTCCCCACAACTGCGGCGAAACGGACGGCACGGGCGTATATGCCAGCAATGCCTTGCGCGCCGAGCGCTGGACGAAACTGAAGACCTTATCCTGGTTTCGGAAGCGCACCTCGGCTTTCGTCGGGTGGACGTTCACATCCACATCTTCGGGCGGCATATCAAGGAACAAGGCGGTGAGCGGGTAACGTCCCACCATCAAAAGCGTGTGATAGGCTTGCAGCAGCGCCGAGTTGAGCGAAATCTCCTGCACCCAGCGACCATTAATGAAGAAGGTGATCTCCCGGCGGTTGGAGCGCGTCAGCGAGACCGGGCTGATGAACCCCGAAAGCGTCATGCCCTCTTCGGCTGCCATCACTTCCAGCATTTGCTTGGCGACATCCACGCCGTATAAAGCCGCCAAAATCGCGCGCCGGTCGCCATCGCCTGCGGTTTGCAATGTGATCTGCTTTCCATCCGTCACTTTGAAGCGCACGTGCGGATACGCCAGCGCATAGCGCGTGACCAAAGCATCAATTGCGCGGCGTTCGGTGACGTCGGTTTTCAAAAACTTCGAACGCGCAGGCACGTTGTAAAAGCGATTTTCCACCCGCACCACCGTTCCCCCCGGCGCGCCGACCTTTTCGACC
>QMIW01000123.1 GCA_024434165.1 Chloroflexota bacterium
CGCTGTTTGAAAGCATGGAGATCATTGGGCGTGAGGTCTGCCTGCGCCGCATCCAAAACGCGATTGAGATGTTGGAAAAGCAGTAAGTTTCGAGCAGAAACAAAAAAGCGGAACGGATTCCATACCGTTGCCGCTTTTTTTGTTGACGAACTCCAGGCGCTTTCCTATCCTTGTTCTTCCTCTGCGCTGCCGGTTCGAAAGACAATCGAATAAGCCGCCACATTCATTCCGCCGATGTTCACCTCGACGGGTTTTCCCTCGATTGCCGCTTCGGCGGGGATGAGGTCCATCGCTTCTTTTGTGATCAAAACCTCGTCCGCCACCCCGATATCCTCTCCCATTTTGCAGGCACGGTTGACGGCGTCGCCGAACATATCCTCGTTGTTGACGATCAGGATTTTTCCGTAATCAATCCCGATGGACACATGCACGTCGAGTTCGTCCGAAGTCAGCAGGTTGGAGGCGTGGAGCGCGTGCTGGATCGTGATCGCCGCGCGCACCGCCGCCAGCGGGTTGGGCAGGACGGCGAAGCAGTTGTCCGCTTCGAATTTGACGACCGTGCCGCCATGCCCCGTGATGATGGGCTCGACGGTCAACTGCATACGCCGGATCATCGAAAGATAATGAACAATTCCGTATTTTCTTGTCAACAGCGAGAAGCCGAACATATCCAGCACCAGCACGGTGTTTTCCGTGCCGTATGCCTGCCAGATCATATCCTCCAGCTGCCTGCGTACCGTTGGGTTCGTTTCCTGGGAATAGGTGAGCAATAGGTCCTGAAATTGCGGGTCGTTTGGTAACATGGATGCCTCGTGAGATGATACGCACTCATTATAACGAAAAGGTCACGGAAGTTCCTTGCTCTTCCGTGACCTTTTTGCATGCCGTTCGTGCCGCGGCTTTCCCTAAATATCGCCCGGCTCGTCCGCCATGCGGACGATTTTCGGCGTGAACTTGCCGACGACTTCCACCAGGTCGTGCTGTGCGGCAATGACCTCGTCAATCGGCTTATATGCCTGCGGAGATTCATCCAAGCCGCCGCCGAGCAGGGTCACGCCGCGCTGCTTGAGATATTCATCCCGTTCGCGCCTGCTGATGGAATTGAGCGCGGCTTTGCGGCTCATCTGCCGGCCCGCCCCATGCGAAGCGGACTCCAGCGACTCCTTCACGCCTCTGCCGCGGACCACGTAGCCTGCATCGCCCATCGAGCCTGGGATGACGCCCAAAACGCCGACTCCTGCGGGTGTGGCGCCTTTGCGGTGGACGATGACTTCGCGCTCATCGGGGAGTTTTTCGCGCCAGGCAAAATTATGGTGGTTTTCGACAACCGCCGCTTCTTTCAGCCCAACCGCCTTCGCCACGCGATGATGAATCACGTAATGATTCGCCGATGCGAACCTGCCAGCCAGTTCCATGGAAAGCCAATATTCCTGACCTTCTTCGGAATCCAGCGAAAGCCACGCAAGGTGACGGATGCTCTTATCGAGATTGGGATGCAGTTCCATCGCCAATTTGCTGTAGCGGTCTGCGATTTTGAATCCGACCGAGCGCGAACCGCTGTGCGAGAGCAGCGCGAGATATTCGCCAGGCTGCAAGCCAAACATCGGCTCGTGCAAACGGAACGAGCCCCACTCGACGAAGTGATTTCCCGTGCCGCTCGTGCCGAGCTGCTTGACCGCGTTATCTCTCAGGCTTTGCAGCAGGCGGGTGGCTTCCCAGGCGGGGTCGTCCAGCACTGCGTGCTCCGCGCGGCGGGTTCCCTTCCATTCCGCGCCCATGCCGAAGGCGGTCTCTTCCCACAGGGCGTTCTCGAACATGCCCTTCTTTTGCTCGAGCAGAATCGGCGAGACCTCGTACAGCGACAACCTCATGCGGCAGGCGATATCCACACCGACAGCGTAGGGGATGACGGCGTTCTCCGCTGCCAGCACGCCGCCGATGGGCAGTCCGTAACCGACGTGAGCATCCGGCATGAGCGCGCCCGCCACACTGACGGGCAGCCGCATGGCGTTGTCCATTTGGGCGAGCGAACCTTCGTCAATGTGTTCCCTGCCCCAGATGGGATATTGAAGCGGCTGGTCGCGCAGTTTGAGGTTCGGCGACTCGTCCTTTTGCGAAATGCGGATGCACTCGCGGGCGAGTTCCGCGAAAAGGGGAGCGGCGAGGAAACTGCCTGGGTTCTGGCGGACGGCATCGAGTTTGGCGAGCACCGCATCGCGCTCCATGCCGCCTTCGATGAGTTTGTTGCCGACGTCTTTTGCGATGCCGATAATTCTTCCGTCGGTCCAGTTATGGTATTTCAGGATTTTTCCTGTGAGGATGTCCATTTCAAATTCCTTGACGATTGACGATAGACCATAGACGATGGAGGGCTTTGATGGTCAATGGTCCATTGTCCATCGTCTAAATTGGGTCAGGCGGGATGCAGGCGTCGTCGAAATTAATTGTCGTGAAAATCTCTGCCTGCAAGACCCAATCTCCTTGCCTTGTCCGCTGCCATTTGGCGGCATAGACGCCCGAGGCGTGAACGAGTTCTCCGTTGAGTGCGCCGCCCTGAGCTTGTCGAAGGGTGTACTCGCCCTGCCAGCTGCCTATTTCTTCGGCGATGCCCCAGGCTTCGTTGACCGTGATCTCGCGCGGCGTTCGGAGATACACGGCGGTGGGGTCGCTTTGGAAAAGTTCCGCCCAGCGCTTTTCCTCTTCGTCCGCTCCGTGGAACTGGTCGCTGCGCCCTGTGACGAGATGATACGACGGCGCGAGCAGCGGGCGGATGCGCCTGGCGTCCTTCTCCGCGATGGCGCGGTTGAAGGCTTCGCGTGCGGAGCGGATAAGGTCGGAGGAGGTGGGTTGGGTCATGATGGTTTTCCTTTTATTTCATTTCGTCATTGCGAGGAGGGCGATAGCCCGACGAAGCAATCTTATGATTAATCATAAGATTGCTTCGGGCGAAAGAGCATCGCCCTCGCAATGACAGATTAACTTTCTTCCAATTTCCAAAGTTCGCGCATTTCAGGGCTCGTTTCCAGCAGTTGATCCAGCGTGCCTTCCGATTCTACTTTACCATCTTTCAGCACGATGATGTGATCCGCGCGCCTCAAAAGCGGACGGCGGTGGGAGACGACGAGACTGGTCTTCTCATTACCCGACTCAAAGATGCGCTCCCAAAGTTGACGCTCGGTTTCGACATCCAGCGCGCTGGAAAGGTCATCGAAGACGAGCAATTCGGGTTCGCGGATGAACATGCGCGCCGCGGCAGTCCGCTGCGCCTGCCCGCCAGAGAGTTTGACGCCGCGCGAGCCGACCATCGTTTCGAGGTCGTCGTCGAGCTGCTCGAGGTCGCGGTCCATTACGGCGAGACGGGTCGCTTTGTAGATGTCGTCGTCGGTGCGGTTCAAGCCGAGCAGGATGTTGTTCCGCAGGGTGTTGCTGAACAGGCGCGGGACTTGCGCGGTGTAGGCGCAGCGCGGCGGGACGAAGAAATTGCCAGGGTCGGTAATAACCTGTCCGTTCCAGCGGATTTCGCCAGACTCGGCGGGGAGCAAGCCGAGCAGGACGCGCAGCAGCGTCGTCTTGCCAGAGCCAATGCGGCCCGTGATGACGGTCAGCGAGCCGCGCTTGACTTGGAGGGAAATGTCTTCGATGCCGTTGACCGAATTGGGGTAGTGAAAGGTCAGATGGTCAGCGACCAGTTCGCGCAGTCGGTCTGAGGCGGTTTTCGTCGGGTAGGTCACGGCGGGCAGGGGTCCTGTCAAATTGATCGGGCTGTGTTCCACCAATGCGTTCAGCGGAGCGTTTTCCATCAGGCGGTACATGCGCTTGACCGAAACATCCAATTGTTTGTAACGCGCCCACAACATGCCGCCGAAGGTGGTGAGGTCGCCCATGCTTTGCAGGAGGTAAACGAAAAGCGAGAAATCGCCAAGCGTGAAATTCCCTGTGCGCATGGATTGACCGACCAGCACGAGGATGACGCCCGTGCCAAGCGTGGACGTGTTGCGGTAGATCGAGCCGAGCACTTCGTCGAAGAGTTTTTCGCGGACGGTTAACCTGCGGCGTTCGTCGTTGATCTTGTGAAAATGACCGATGACGTCCTTTTCCGCGCCTGCCACTTTGACCGCCTGCACCGCGCCAAAGAACTCGCCGATGAAACCCGTCACTTTGCCAGCGGCTTGACGCGAAGCGCGGCGGTAATGTTCGATGCGGCTCGTGGCGATGTTGGCGACGATGCCGACGATGACGAGCGGGATGAGCGCCATCACCGTGACCGAAGGGTTGATGCGCGTCATCAATACGATGGCGGCGGCGATGATGGCGATGCCCACCATGACGTCGTTGACGAGGATGACGAAGAGCGGGATTTGGTCCACGTCGGTTTTGAAGCGGCTGACGGCTTCGCCCGCTGAATCGGGCAGCTGCGATGCGCCTGGTCTGCGCAGAATGTGACGCAGAAGATTACGGCGCAGGAGCGTGTTCATGTCCGCGAAGATGGGCACGTCGGCGTAGTAGAAGCCGTAACTTGCAAGCACGCGCCCGAGCCAGACGGCGATAAGGAAGGCGACGATTGACCAAACGCCAAAGGTTAGTTGCGCGCCGCCTGTGAGCATGTCGAAGAATGCTTTCATGATCAACGCGGGCGCGACCTGCCAGCAAAAGCGGATGAGCGCGACGCTGACAAGGTCAATGATCCACAACCAGGGGCGGAAGCGAATCATTTCGTAGATGACCTTCCACGCGGGGAGGGAAGGGGTGGTTTCAGTTGAGTTGAGGGTTGTTGAGGTCATTGGTTTCTTTCTTTACCACAAAGGGTCACGAAGGAGCACAAAGGTTTTTAGGGGTTTTCTTTGTGACCCTTTGTCTCCTTTGTGGTTACTGCTTTACGCCAATACTTCTTCCATGCCCGTCTGCAAAAGTTGATAAAACCTTGAATTCGGGTTCGACGCCAATTGCCTGCGGTCTCCGTATTCGCTGACGACGCCCTTTTCCAAAATCAGGATGTCGTCGGCGCGGTGGATGGTGTGCAGGCGGTGGGCGATGATGATGGCGGTGCGTCCTTTCAACAGTTTGTCAATCGCGTGTTCGAGTTTTTGCTCAGTGGCGGGATCGAGACGGGACGAGGCTTCATCGAGAATCACCAGACCTGGATTCCGCAAAAAGACGCGCGTGAAGGCGAGCAATTGCGCTTCGCCCGCGGACAGGGACCTTGATCCTGTTTCCAGTTCCGAATCCAACCCGTGAGGCAGGCTGCGGAACCAGTCGCCCATCTCCAGTTCTTCGAGCGTGGCGATGATTTTGTCGTCGGGAATCGAACGGTCGAAGAAGGTCAGGTTGTCGCGGATGGAAGCGCGGAAGAGCTGCACGTCCTGCGTGACGATGGCGATGTTGCGGCGCAGGGAGTCGAGCTGAATCTCGCGGATGTCCGTGCCATTGATTTTTATGCTGCCTTCTTTCACGTCGTACAAGCGGAAGACCAACCGTCCGAGCGTGGTCTTGCCGCTTCCCGTGCGCCCCAGCAGCCCCAAAACGGAACCAGGCTTGAGGTCCAGGGAGAGGCGGGAAAGGACGGAGTCGCTGCCATTGTAGGAAAAGGTCACGTCGTTGAACGTCAACGCAAGCGGGTGTGAGGCAATCGCTTTGCCCGAATCGTTTTTGTCCTCGGCTTTGAAGTTGCGGAACTCGGTCAGGCGTTCCACGCACGCGCCGATGGTCTGGAAGCTTTCGATCTCGTGCGTCATCGCCCAGAACGGTTCTTCGAGCAGGTTGAGATAATGCACGAAGAGATAGACCGTGCCGATGGTGACGATGCCTGCGGTGAAGAGCCAGTAACCGCTGGTGACGGCGAGCAGTGTGCCGAGCGTGAGCGCAAGACCCATCGAGTTTTCGATAATCCAGCGTTTGAAGTGGGCAAGGCGGCTGTGTTTGAGAATCTCGCCCTGGTGGCGGAAGAGTTCGCGGATGGAAAAATCCACTGCGCCGCTGGAGCGGATGTCTTCGGTGCCGCTCAGCTGCTCCTCGATGAAGCCGAAGTATTGCGCTTCGGCTTCGCGCCGCGCTTTCTGGTGCGGGACGGCGATGTCCTTGACCTTGCCGAGGATGGTCAGCGTGAGAAATGAATAG
>QMIW01000124.1 GCA_024434165.1 Chloroflexota bacterium
ACTTGTCATGGGAATGTCTCCTCAAGCGGTTCTGATTCAACCTTATCTTGAGGGCATTCCCTTTCCTCGTCAAGCCTATTTCACATCAGACGTATTTTACAAAAATACGCTCCCGGCGGCGTCCCCGCCGCCGAGGACGGCGGCATGAGCAGGAATTTGTTTTCTAAAAACTTATGACCGACTACTTAAAAGCGCGAAGATTCAAAAGGGTTTTCCTGGCGAACTTTGGCGGTCCAAGTTTCTTGCAGTTGGAGACATTTTAGCATATTCGTTCTACTGGCAAAACGTTTACGCCGTTGCGGGAGAAGCAATTCTTCGATGGGTGGCTATCCAAGAATCTTGTAATGCAACTGCGGCGCTCTGCGTTCCACGACCTGTTCGGCGGCGAGCGCCATGCGAAGGAGGGTTTTCTCATCCCAGGCTTTGCCGATGACCTGCATCCCGATGGGTAAGCCGTTCTGCGTATAGCCAACAGGGAAGGAGATCGCGGGCAGACCGGTCAGGTTTGCGGCGGTGACGAAGCGCATGATCTCAATCGTCATACTTAAATCGGACTCGCCATCCGGCAGGGCGCCTTTCTTGATTTCCGGCGCAGGGATGCCGGTGGCAGGCGTGAGAATCACATCCGCCTTTTGGAAGGCGGCATTGAAGTGGTTTATCATCCGCGTACGGATGCGCTGTGCCGCCAGGAAGTCGGTGGCGGAAAATTGACGCGCCAGCGCAAGGTTGATGCGCACATCGAGCGCGTGTTCCTTGTGATGCCTGGCATAGGTTTCGCTCATGCCCAGCGCCATCTCGCTCAAAATGCTGACGCTGTGCGCCACACGGTTGGCTTCAAGGTTGGGAATGACGATTTCGACGATCTGGCAGCCCATCTTTTCGTATTCCCTGAGCATGGCTTCGCAGGCGGCGGCGGTTTCCGCATCGGCGTGGCGAAACCACTGCCAGTAGACGCCGAGCCTGAGTTTTTTGAGGTTGAGGTCATCCCAGCCTTTGAGCGAAGGCAGGGGCTGGTGCAGGGACATTGGGTCTTTGGGGTCGGGTCCGGCGATGAGCGCGTAGGTCAATGCCGCATCGCTGGCGGAACCGGCTAACGGTCCGATGTGAGCGACGCTCCAATCCAGCGGAAACGCGCCATATTCGCTGACGCGCCCAAAGGTGGCTTTCAAACCGACCAGTCCGCAAAACGAGGCGGGGATGCGGATCGAACCGCCGCCGTCCGCGCCAATGGCTGTGGGGACGAGCCCCGCAGCGACGGCGGTCGCCGAGCCGCTGGAACTCCCGCCGGTGTAATGCGCCGGGTTGTAGGGATTGCGCGTCGTGCCGTGATGCGGGTTGAGCCCTGTGACGTTGATGCCGATCTCGTGCATATTGGTCTTGCCGACGAGCAATGCGCCCGCACTTCTCAGCCGCGCCACGACGGTTGCATCCTCTTTGGCGGGAGTCTTGCCGAGAAAAGCGGTTCCAACGGTGGTGGGATAGGGAGTCATATCCATTTCATCCTTGACCGCCACCGGCACGCCGTCGAAAATGCCCAGGGGTCTCCTGGCTTTATACCGCTGCGTGGATTCGCGCGCCTGCCTCAATACGTCTTCCCGGTTGACAGCGATGAACGCTCTCAGCGCGGGGTTGTGTGCGTCGCTGGCGGCGATGGCATCCAGCACTTTTTGGGCGGCTTCCTCAGGCGTGGTTTTGCCTTCGCGGTAAGCTTTGGCAAAATCGTGGATGCTGGTGAATTGGAACCCTTTTGTGACCGACGGCTTTTTGGGATATTCCCGTTCGGGAACGGAAGCCGCTTCAGTTTGTAACTCGCCGGTGTGATGGATTGGGTGAAACGTTGGGGGGTCGTCGAAACGCTGTGTGCGAAGCCAGGTGATACCCGCGCTCTCGAAGAGACTCGGCGTGAGCAGTCCGCCCAGCGGACCCTCGACGAATGACGCGAAGAGTTTCAACATCCCGCCTGCCAGGTAGGGGAGTTTGACGGATTTCATGTCGTATTGGTTTTCCATGATACGCCTCTTTTTTATGATATGGAGGCGACCCGCTTTTGGCAGACACGAGAGAGTCGCCCGTACGATAACATCAGACTTTGAAAATCAAATCCAGATATTTCTTGAGCATGTCGCTGACCAGCCCGCGCATGGGCATGGTCGCCGCCATGCCGTAGACGGGAGCCATGCTGCCCTTCTCTTCGGGATGACTCTTTACATGGTCAATCGCAGCCCTGAGGTCCGCAATGAAGCGCTCTTTGACGCCGGGCTGGGCATGACGCAGAGTCAGTGCAATGTGCATGCAGGGCGGCTTGTGCAGTCCGTTCAGACTCCATTTTTTGTGTCCCATCGCTTCGAGGATTTTGTAAATATCGAGCGAGTCGGAGGCGAAGGCGATCACGAACAACGGATCGCCGATGATGCGCAGTTCGGGAATCTTTTTGATTTCCCATTTGATGAAATCCGCCGTTTCGAGGATCTTCCTGGTCGCATCGAGGTAGCCCTGCTCGCCGATGGACGTGAGCGCCGCCCAACATGCCGCGCTCAACGCGCCGGGGCGGCTGCCCGCAAACGTGGGGGAGAAGTATAAGCCGCCGGGCCACTCGCTGGTGGTGTAATACTGATAGTGTCGCAGCTCTTTGCTGCGATACAAAATGACGGATGTGCCTTTGGCGGCATAGCCGTATTTGTGCGTATCCACCGAAATGGACGTGACGCCGGGCAGCCGAAAATCGAACGCCGGGACGTTGTAACCGAGCCGCTCCGCCCACGGCAGGACAAAACCGCCCAGACAGGCATCGGTGTGAAAACCAACCTTGTGCCGGCGCGCAAGTTCGGACATTTCCTGAATCGGGTCAACCGCGCCGTGCGGAAACGATGGAGCCGAGCCGACGATGACGACCGTATTACGGTTGACGGCTCGGCGGACGGCGTTCACATCCGCGCGCGAATCCGCATCCACCGGGACCTTGACCATCTTGATCCCGAAATACTGGCTGGCTTTGTCGAACGCGGCGTGCGCGGTGACGGGCGCGATCATTTCGGGTCTGGTGATGCCTTTGGTGTCGCGCGCCCAGTCGCGGTAGGTCTTCATCGCCAGCATGATGCTTTCCGTGCCGCCGGAGGAAACGGTTCCGCAAGCGCCTTCGCCGTTCAGCATGTTTGCCGTCATCGAGACGATTTCCGCCTCGAACTTGGTTGTGCTGGGCCACACATCCGCGTGGAGGGGATTACTCTGTGAGTTGAGCGCGTAGACCTGGTTCAAGAATGCAATGTGACTCTCATCCCCGTGATAGACCGCGCCGGAGACAAAGCCGTCCTTCCATTGAGATTCTTCGTGTGCGCGCAGGGATTCCATCTCATGCAGGATTTCCTCACGGCCGCGCCCCCGGGCGGGGAGTTTGGCAAAGACGGGATACCTGTCCTTGTACGGTTTGAGCGACGGCTCCAATCCCGCCATCAGTCCGTCATATTCCCTGTCCATCTTCTCGCGGATGGACGGGATTTTTTTCATCCGTTTTTCCACCCATGCCACCGCCGGCGCAGGCATTTTGCCGATGTGTTTCATCAAAAACTCTTCGAGGTTCATGAATGTCCTTTGATTCGACTTTTCTCTTTCTTCCTGCTTCTTTGCGCGCCCCCTTACCCAGCCACCCTGCTGTTCAGCCTTGTGTACATCTTCTTGTTGTTCTCATACACCGCCAGAAACTCGTTGAACAGTTCGTCATAAATCTTTCGATGACTTGCATCAGGCGTGTAGGTCTTCGCCACCGGCACGCGCGCGCCGATCTCCTCGTAGCGGATGTATCCCAGCGAAGCCGCCGCCAGCATTGCCGCGCCGCGCACATTGACCTCGATGGGGTCCTTCATCTGACGGATGGGACGGTTCAGGATATCCGCGTGAATCTGGCACCAGACATCCGACTTTGCGCCGCCGCCCACCATGTTGATCGCCTCGACGGGCTTCCCGATGAACTGCTCGACGTATTTCAGCAGCCAGCGCGCGTTGTACGCCACGCCCTCGAACACGGCGCGCACCAGGTGTTCGCGGTTGGTGTGCAGGGACATGTTGAAGAATCCGCCGCGTACGAAGCGGTCTTCGATGGGTGCGCGCTCGCCGTACAGCCAGGGAGCGAAAATGAGATGACCGCTGCCTGCGGGCGTGCGTTCGGCGATCTGGTCGAACATCCTGTAGGCGTTCTCCGGTTTGGCGGCGGTCAGTTCGTCCCGGTGGAAAAATAAATTGTCGCGCAGATATTGCAGGTTGACGCCCGCGCACTCCTGTTCGTTCGTGAGCAGATACCTGCCCGGAATGGATGAAGGAAGCGACGCCAGGCTGTGAAAAATGTCCGTTTTCTTGAACGGCACGTGACAGGTCATCCAGCCGGAGGTGCCGATGTAAAGATGGGTCTCGAAATCCGCCACGGCGCCCGATCCCACCGCCGCCGAGTGCACGTCCGGCGACCCCATGATGACCTGCACGTCCTCGCGCAAGCCCCAGTCCGCCGCAATCTTCGGCAGGAGGGGACCCAGCACGGCGTTGGCAGGATGCAGGTCCGGCAGTTTGTCGCGGTCCATGCCGGAAAGGCGAATCAGGTCTTCATCGTAGGCGATGTTCATGATGTTTCGGTTGTCCGTCACCCAATGCAGGACAATCGAATTGACCGAAGCGGCGAATTTCCCGGTCAGCAACAGACCGAGGTAATCAATCGGTTCGAGAAACTTATACGTGTTTCGATGGATTTCCGGGTGGACGTGCTTGAGATACAAAATGTGCGCGATGGGGTCCTTGCCTGCGCTGCCCGGCAGGCCGCCCGTCACTTGCAGCCACCTGATGAGTTTGCCGATTGCAAAGTTCGCCACCTTGACCAGCCCGCTGCCGATCTTTTTGATGTACGGCTCGCCGCGCGAATCCATCCAAATGACCGCGTTCCCCAGCGCGTTCCCGTCCCGGTCAACAGCAACGGTCCCGGACCATTGCCCGGTGGTGCCGATGACGATGATGTCCTCGTTGGGCACGAGTCCCTTGCCAAGCAGGCGTTTGACCGCCGCCTGAATCGCGTCCCACCATTCGGCGGGCGATTGTTCCGCACCGCCATCGGGCAAAAGCAGGATGCGGTTTTCCTGAAATTCGCTTCCGATCAATTCCCCCTGTAAAGAAAACAAAGCAACCTTCGGTCCCGATGTCCCCAGGTCAATGGCGAGAATGTATTTCTCCGATGTCATGCCACTCCTCCTCCAGAAATGGTCGAGCCCTTGCGCTTTGGTCTGCGGAATGAGATCCGCGTTACATTTCGAACTGCAGGTTTAATTTTTGCGCCAGTTCTGCGTCCGAAGGTTCGCTCAAAAACGAGCCGTCTTCAAACAGGATGGTGGGAATGATGCGCATTCCGTTGTTCAACCCCCGCACAAAATCCTCTGCCGCCTTGTCTGCGTCGGTATCCACCCATTGGTAGGGAATGCCTTGTTCGTCCAGAAATTTTTTCGCGCGGCGGCAATCCTTGCACCAGTCCGCGCCGTACACGGTGATTTTCGGGTCGGTCATGAGTCCTCCAGGGAGTGATGAAGCGGTGTCGTCCGGGCGCCCAGGCTCGTTACCGTGTCTTGTTTCTAAAGCGTTTATGCGATGCGCAACACCTTTGCACCGCGAATTTTACCCTGTTTCATTTCGACCAGAGCCTGGCTGGCATCCCTCAGTTCGTATTCCTGAAACTCCGGGCGGATGCCCGCCTCCGCCGCCAGCCATAAAAACTCACGCACGTCGGCGCGCGTCACATTTGCCGCGCTTTTGATTTCCTTTTCCATCCATAAATGCGCCGGATAATCCATTCGAAGAAGCGCATCCTTATCCTTTTCCTCTTTGCGGATCGCATTGATGACCAGCCGTCCGCCCGGTTTCAGATTTTTCAACGCCTCGATAACCGGACGCCAGACCGGCGTGGTGTCTATGAGCGAATCCAACGCCTGGGGCGGATGCTCCTCTATATCCCCCGCCCAAGCCGCTCCCAGCGAGAGAGCGAATTCTTGTTCTTCGGGGTTGCGGCTGAAAACGAAAATTGGAGAATTGGGAAATTTGTGTTTTGCCAGTTTCAACACGAGGT
>QMIW01000024.1 GCA_024434165.1 Chloroflexota bacterium
CTGGCGGAGGATGGCCTGTTGGATCGCTTAATTACAACACATACGGATACGACCGCGTGGGATGGTCACCGCAGGCCGTTACCTATTACCGCTCGGAGCGAACGGCGAGAGGTTTACCTCTTCCGTGCTCGCAGACAATGATTCAGGCGATGAGGGTAATGTGTAATACAGGAACTCATCAGACTTACTGGGCGAATACGCTAACCAATGCAATCGATTCGAATACGGTGTCATCCAAGCGAGGTAACGCGCCACAGCAAACCAGACAATGGTGATCAAAGCAATCAGAGCAGAGAGGAGAATATCGACATGAAGAACTTAATTCGCGCGCTGTTGTGTTTTTGCGTCCACGGTATCTGCTTTGCGCAGCAGCCCTATACGGTTTCGGGCAACCTCGCCAAAATTCATGACCCCCGGCCCGTTGCCGCACTGGCCGACCTGATTCAGGAGGGCAACATGGGCTTGCTGCGCGCCATCGGCAAATTCGACCCGCGCCGCGGATTCAAATTCAGCACCTATGCCACCTGGTGGATTCGCCAGTCCATCAACCGCTCGATTGCCGAGCAGGCGCGGACGATTCGCATCCCCGTGCATTTGTTCGAGTCCATTTCGCGTATTTTGCGCGCCCAGCGCCATCTTACCCAAACATTGGGGCGCGAGCCGACCAACGAGGAACTGGCGCTGGAGGTCGGCTATCTTTCCGCGCCGGATGTTCAGGCGATTTTGCGCGCCCACGCGGAAAACAGGACCATGCACCCCGACCTGAAACGGCGGCTGGATATCGCCTCACAGAAGGTGACGCGCGCGCTCCGCTCCGCCGAGGAGACGGTCTCGCTCGAAGGTCCCGTCGGCGACGACGAATCCAGTGCGCTGGGCGATTTCATCGAGGATGAAGACGCGCTCTCGCCCATGGATGCCGCCGCGCGCGAGATGCTGCGCGAGCAGATTCAGCACGCGCTCGCCTCGCTCTCTGAACGGGAGAGGGAGGTGCTCGAATTACGCTTTGGTCTCAAGGACGGCAAGGAGCACACGCTCGAAGAGGTGAGCCGTTACTTCGATGTGACGCGCGAACGGGTGCGGCAGATCGAAGCCAAGGCGCTGCGGAAACTGCGGCATCCTTCCAAGAGCAGGGAACTGCGCGATTATCTGGGGGATTGAGGAGACCTGCGAAACATTGCAAAGAGTCGGGGATAAATATTCAGAGTCTGGCTGCCGTACAAACCACTTTCCGATGTCATTGCGAAGCAATCCCATGTTTTTTGGGGAAATTTGCAAAAAAAGGTTGCCGTTTTAACGGGAATCTTTTTTTCAACCACCCAGGAGACAAAGGGGCGCAAAGGGAAAAAGTCAAAAAAACATCCTTTGTGACCCTTCGTGGCAAGGGTTTTCCCGCCGAAAACAGAAGAGCCCAAAAAAAGTAATGGGAGATTGCTTCGAGCGGACGAACACGCTCTCGCAATGACATTTGTATGGCAGAGAATTCCGAGTCAAATAAATTCAAATAGTTTTCAAAGGATTTAAAAGGGCAGATTTGATACTGTATTGCTGGTGGAGCCATCACGGGCAGTTGGATATATTTCCAGGGGGAAGGGAGTTTTTCACGAGATGAAAAACCGTCCCATTGCCCGATGATGCGCCAATTGGAGCCTTATGGTCGTGATTGCAGTTGCGCTGATGAGGGCAGGCGCGGGGAGCGATTGCAGTGTCATCATGCAGGTTTAACGATCAGTACCCCGGTTTGGGTGCTGAATGCTGTGTTTAAGTATGCCGCTTACCCCGCGCCCGAATCGCATCTTGACATGAACCTTCGTCACGCATCGCGCAGTTTAGGAAGCGGCAGGGGAGCGGTTCGGAAACAATCGGTCGCACGCAGTTGTTGTTTGGGTGCAAGAAATGCTGATTACGTCGTCGTCCGACATCACGAAAAACCAGGTAATTCGAAATAATGAACACATCTCAACTGCCGCTGCTCTTTAGAAGACCGCTGACAACCGCGCTGACTTTGTCCACGCAATTCCTTCAGCATCGGTCCCTGCCTGCAGCGATGGTTTTGCTTCAACTGGCGTGGCTGGCTCTCATCGCGGGGACGGGGGCGAGCACGAGATACGGCTTGATCCTTGCCCTTGCGGTTTACTCGACCGCCGCAGCGCTCCTCGTCATCTTTGCGCCGGTGGACATCGTTTTGAGGCTCAGGGAATTTGGGAAACGGCTGCTGCAAAGTGAAAAACGACCGCTCGTGTTGCTCTTTCCCGCCGCGATATTCACCGGTCTTCTTTATGCAAACAGCCAGCACGTGTGGGGCGATGAAGGGGAAAGTTTCAGGGTGGCGAATATCGTTTCCTCCAGCGAACTTGTCGTTGCCTACATGAAGAGCGGGTGGCTGATTAATCACCCGCCGTTGATGCCCTTGATCTATGCGTCTGTGATAAACCTGTTCGGGGCGGAACTGGTGTACCTGCGGCTGGTCTCGGCGCTGTTCCTCGGCGGTACGCTGGTCGTCACCTATTTTCTGGGACTTGAACTCTACGGCAGGGAGGTGGGTTTTCTTGCGGCGATTCTCTTGTTCTCGTTCCCGCTGGTGATTCGGCTGGGCGCTTCCGCCATGCTGGATATTCAACTGGCGTTCTTCTTCTGCCTTGCGCTGCTGCTGTTGGTCCGCCTGGCGCGAAAACCGTCCTTCCGGCTTGCGGGCGCCGCAGGCGTTGTAATGGGGCTGGGTCTCCTGACCAAATACATCATGGTGTTCGTATTCGGTGTCCTGTTCTTGTACATCCTGTTTATCAACGCCTTCCGAACCGTCAAATTTCATCTCCTGGTCGCGTTCGCGGTTTCGCTCGCTGTTTTTGCGGGATGGCTTGCCTATGCCAATCACATCGGGCTTCTCCCGCGGCAGATTCAAAGGATATTGAATCTGTCCGGCAGTTATCATGCGCTCAGCAGCATAATGGAAGACGCCCAACCCGCTCAACCGGAGTTGCAGGAGGGAAGCGTTGTTGACCAGGGGGCTCAAATGCAGGAAGGAATCTTCCGGCTGGGGCTTGAAACGGTGTTTACGAGACTGCCCTCCGCTCTCGGCGTTCACTACATGCCGTTGATCATGCTCGCCATATTGTATCTGTTCGAGGAGAAGAACCCTTCCAGCCTGGCGATACTGCTTTGGATTGGGGCGGTATCCATATCGCTTCTGCTTACCCTGCCCGATCACAGATACTTCCTGCCTGTCTTTCCGGCGATTGCCATCGCTGTTGCCCGCGTATTGCACCGCTTCCCTGCCTGCGCCGAAAGAACGATCCTCCTGGGTCTTTTATTCGAAGCCGGTAATCTTTATCTGTTTGCCGACTGGATCCGGGAGTCGCATCTGTTTCTGCCCGCCCCATGATTTCGGCTGCGGAGCATCAGGAGTGAATTTTATGAGGATTTCGGTCATCATACCGGTTCGTAACGGCGGGAAGGATTTCCGTGATTGCCTGGCAGCGTTGTCGAAATCCGCCCGCCCGCCGGATGAGTTGATTGTCGTGGATGACGCCTCCACCGACGACTCCGCCCGGACGGCATGCGATTTTGGGGCGCGCGTCATTACCCAGGGTGCGGTTCCCGTTGGTCCCGCAAAGTCGCGCAATTGCGGCGCAGGGGTGACACGGGGTGACATCCTCGTTTTTATTGATGCGGATGTCCGGGTCCATGAGGATACGCTTGCGGCGTTCGAGGCTTACTTTGAGCGACAGCCGGGCATTTCCGCTTTATTCGGTTCCTATGACGATAACCCGCCCCATCGTAACGCGGTTTCGCTGTATAAGAACCTCCAGCATCACTTCGTCCATCAGCACGGAAAACGGGATGCGTCCACGTTTTGGGCTGGTGCGGGGGCAATCCGCCGCGATGTTTTCGAGAAACTCGGCGGGTTCAACGGAGACTATTCCCAGCCGTCCATCGAGGATATCGAATTGGGTCTCCGGCTCAAAAATTCCGGCTGTGTTATATGGCTCTGCCCGGAAATTCAGGTGACGCATCTGAAACGCTGGAGTTTCTCCAGTCTGTTGAAGTCCGATATTCTTAACCGGGCGGTTCCATGGACGCGGCTGATCCTTTCCAGTTCGCAGTTGCCCTCCAATCTGAACCTCGACCTGAAGAGCCGGGTCAGCGCGTTGTGTGTTTGGGCGGCGCTGCTGGGCATTGGGCTGGGTTTTCGTCTGCCCGCTGCATGGCTGGCAGCATTGCCGGTCCTCGCGTTCTTCATCGCTCTGAACTTCGAACTTTACCGTTTTTTTCACCGGCGCGGCGGTTCTTTATTTGTCCTCGCGGGGATCGCCCTGCACGCTTTGTATTACTGCTACAGCAGTTTTGTGTTCGGCGCGCTTTGGGTCGGGCATCTCATTTCAAGGCGCGGCAGGGACGCGCGCCTCATTCCCGCCCCCGTCAAGTTGGTCGAGGAATCCCGCCATGACCGCTGAACCGGAAAAGAAAGTCGTCGTAATAGGCGCCGGTCCGGCGGGGCTGACCGCCGCCTATCAATTGACCCGGCACAACCTCCCGCCGGTTGTGCTGGAACAGAATGACAAGGTCGGGGGAATCGCCTGCACCGAGAATTACAAAGGCTATTATTTCGACATGGGCGGACACCGCTTCTTTACCAAGGCGGATGAGGTGAAAACGTTCTGGCGCGAAACCCTGGGGGACGATTTTCTGCGCCGCCGGCGTCTTTCGAGGATCTTTTACCGCGGCAGGTTCTTCCACTACCCGCTGAAAATCATGAATGCGTTTTTGGGGCTTGGGCTGTGGCAGGCAATTCTGATCCTGCTTAGCTACATCAAATGGCAGATCTTCCCCTACAAGCAGGTGGTTACTTTCGAGCATTGGGTGACCAATCGTTTTGGCAGGCGGCTGTTCGAAATCTTCTTCAAGACATATACGGAAAAGGTATGGGGCATCCCGTGTTCGGAACTTAGGGCGGAATGGGCTGCCCAAAGGATAAAAGACCTCTCGTTGAAATCGGCTCTGATCAGCGTGTTCGTAAAACCGCGGGAAGCCATCGCCACCCTGATCGAGGAGTTCGATTACCCGCGGCTGGGTCCGGGCATGTTGTGGAATCAGGTCAGGGAGCGGATCGAGCAGCGCGGCGGAACGGTGCATTTGAACAGCCCGGTGACGAAGATCCATCGCACCGGCAATCGCATAGATTATGTGGTCGCTTCGCGGAACGGGGGCGGTGAAACCGTCATCCCCGGCACGGATTTCATCTCGAGCATGCCGGTCTCGGAATTCATAAAGAAACTGGACCCGGCGCCTGCGGCGGTCCTCGATGCGGCAAACAAGCTTGCCTACCGTGATTTTCTGATCGTTTGTCTGATCATAAACCGGCGCAACCTTTTCCCCGACAACTGGATCTACGTCCATTCGCCCAACGTCCGGGTGGGACGGATACAAAATTTCAAAAACTGGAGCCCCGATATGGTTCCAGATGTTACAAAGACCAGCCTTGGGTTGGAGTATTTTTGCACTGAAGGGGATGACATCTGGAGCATGCCCGATGGGCAGCTTGTCGAACTGGCAAGGAGGGAGTTGAAGCAGATCGGGCTGGCGGATTCAAGCGATGTGATCGAAGGCTGTGTTTATCGTGTCCCCAAGGCGTACCCGGTCTATAACTCGACCTATCACGGTTATCTGCAAATCATACGGGAATTCCTGGACGGTCTTGAAAATTTTCAGACCATCGGCAGGAACGGCTTGCATCGCTACAACAACCAGGATCATTCCATGATTACCGGCATGCTGGCAGTACGGAACGTGGTCTTTGGGGAAAAGAACGATATTTGGGCTGTGAACAGCGACCTGCGGTACCAGGAAGAGATTCAGCCGGACGAGCGGAAAAAGGATGAGAAAAGACTCGCTGAAACCATCACCCGTGTCTTTCCGAAACTCGACCCCGTGTCTTTCGGTCTCTCCGCGGGCATAACGGGCGGCTTGGGCGTTTTTCTTGCCACGCTTTTCCTGGTCTTCAACGGCGGGGAGACGATTGCTCCCTACGTGGAACTGTTCGGTTACTTCCTGCCCGGGTTTACCGTCAGTTTGTGGGGCGCCCTGATGGGACTGGTGGATATGTTCATGCTCGGATTCGTTTTCGGCTCGGCAGCCGCATATTTCAGGAACCTCATGGTGTTTGTCAGCGCGCGCATGATCCATCAGGATATCGAATTGCAGCTTCTCCAAAGATTGTTCGATTTTGATTGAAAAACCGTTGCCCCAGCCGGGCTCAACGCAATTTCAAAACACACTCCCCAGGGAGCGAAGGAGGCTGACAACAATGAACGGGGACGGGAAGGATATCGAGAAATTGGTGCTCATCCGGCTGATGCGGCTGAATGCGGCGATCTCGGGCTTGGCACTGGGACTTCTTTTGGGGCTGACGCTCTGCCTTGCAACGAACCTCCTGGTGATCAAGGGCGGCGAGGTTGTCGGTCCGCACCTGGCGCTGCTTGGGCAGTTCTTTTTTGGATACACGGTGACCTTTGCAGGGAGCGTCGTTGGGTTTCTCTACGCTTTCTTCCTGGGCTTTGCGGCTGGCTACTTCTTTGCCTATATTTACAACAAGCTCGCCGACTTCCGGGAAAGAAGGCGGCTCGCGCAAGGGAGAGAACAATGATTTTGTTTGCGACCATCCTGATTTCAATTCCGTTCCTGACGATTCTGTTGACCTTCACGCTTCGCCGGGTCGTTTTCCTTGCGGCAGTCCTTGTCCCGCGGGCGGGAGGCGAAGCGAAAGCATGGATGGAAGAAGAGTCCTTGCCGGATGTTCTGGTCCTCGCCTCCTGCCGCGACGAAGCGGGCATGATCCCGGACCTGGCGGAGTCGCTGAGGCGCATGGAGTATCCGCAAAGGAAATTCCAGGTCGTGTTGATTGACGATGGGTCAACGGATGCGACGGCTGCGGTGATGCGCGAACAGGCGGAACGAAGCGCGGGCTGGATGGTCTTCAAACTTCCAAAGAATCTTGGGAAAGCCGCCGCCCTCAATGCCGCCCTGGCGCGCTACCCGTTCGGCGAATTGGTCTATATCCTCGATGCCGACCACCGCCCCAATGCCCGGGCGCTCGGCTGCCTCGTGCCATACTTTGAAGACCCGCAGGTTGCCGCCGTCACCGGATTCACAAAGATCGTGAATCCGGTTTCGAGCCCGAGCGCCTATTACTCCGCTGTGGAAAGTTACATCAACCAGCTCGTCACGATGCGGGCAAAAGACCGCTTCGGGCTTGCTCCCGCCCTGCTCGGTTCAAACTGCGGATATCGCCGGAAGACCCTGATCGGCTGCGGGGGCTTCCGCAAGGGAGCCTTCTCGGAGGATTCCGACCTCACCATCACATTTTACATGGCTGGCTGTCGGGTGCGGTTTGCAGAAGATGTAATCTCCTGCCAGCAGGTCCCTCAGACCGTCATGGGTTATTTGAAGCAGCATATCCGCTGGGGACGCGGCTTGAATGATGTCTCCAAAATCCACAGCCTGGATATTCTGCGCAAACCGAACCTGCCCTTTCTCCTCCGGCTGGAACTCCTGCTCTTCGCCTCTGGCTACCTGGATCGGCTGGCGTTGATCGGCGCCGGGGTTCTGACGGTCCATGCGTATTTGAGCGGGGGACCCTTTGGTTTCTTTCTTGCCGTTTTGCTGGTTTCCCTGTTGACCCCTTTTGTGCAGATCATCGGGCTTTTCATCAGGGAGCGCATGAACGCCGCCATGTGGATCAGGCTTCCCCTTGTGCCCGTCTTTTTCGCATTGGATGTCTTCGCCGCCCTGCGCGCCATGCTGGATACCGTCCTGGACCGGTCGCGTTCATGGGGCAGGACCGAACGGGTGGAAAGCCGCTGACATGAAAACGATCGCTGTCTGTATCGTCAACTACAACACCCGCGATTTACTGCGCGCCTGCCTGCATTCGGCGCTGGCGGAAAAGCCCGATGAGATCGTTGTGGTTGACGACGCTTCCACCGACGCCAGCGCGGAAATGGTGGAAATGGATTTCCCCTCCGTCAGGTTGATTCGCCTGAATGAGAACATCGGTTATGGAGCCGCCTCGAACCGGGCGGTGAGGGATTGCCGCGCCGAACACATTCTTCTGCTCAACGGTGATACCGTCGTCAAACCCGGTGCGCTTCGCTGCCTGAACCGGTATCTGGAGGAACGCCGCTCCGCCGCTATTCTCGGTCCGTGCATCTTGAACCCTGACGGCTCGCCCCAAACTTCGTGTTTTCACTTCCCGACGCCGCCCCATATTTTTCTGTATCTCTCCGGTTTGTACAGGCTGATTCCCCGAATTCCAATCCTGCGAAAATTTTCCTTTCAAAAGGCATCCGCTGGTTCAGCCGGGGCGGTCCCCTGGGTGTTGGGCGCGGCGCTGGCGTTTCGCCGCGAGACCTTCGAAGCCCTTGGCGGTTTCGATGAATCTTTCTTCATGTATTTTGAAGAAGTGGACTTGTGTTATCGCGCTTCCAGGCGGGGCTGGCAGGCGCACTTTGTGCCGGAGGCGGAGATTATCCATGTGGGCGGCGCCAGCACGGAACAAGAGCGGGGTGGGATGACCCTGCAATACTTTGCCAGCCTGGCGGAGTTCTACCGCAAACATTATCCCAGGCGGGCTCTCGCCGCATTGATCCTGATGGTGAAAACCTTTGCGTTCTTCGGGTTGTTGCGGCCGCCTCTTGAAACAGACCGGATGATTCAGCGTGGTTTGCTCAACGGGCGCTGGAGCAGGCGGTCCGATGAAGAGAAAGCGGTACCTGTTTAGGAGACGATATGCGGCTGCTGCTTTTGCTCCCATTCGCACCCCGGCTGGATGCCGCCCATGGCGGCGGGCGCGTTATTGCCCAGTTCCTGACAGGGGTCATGAAGCGGCACCGGGTTGCCCTGGTGTGTTTTCGTGAAGCCGGGGAACCCGGAACCGATCCATTCTTTCGTGAACGATGTGAACTGGTGGAGGAAATCGTCCGCCCGGCGAGCGAAAAATCCGGCGCGGCGCGGCTTCTGCGGTATCTTCGCTGGATGTCCGCCCTCGTTCGATTGCGTCCCCTTTGGGTTGCGGATTGGGACAGCCCGGCGTTTGCACGGAAAGTCCGCGAGGCTGCCCAGGGATTTCAGCCGGACGTTATTCAGGCTGAGTACCACATCATGGGGCAGTATCTTTCTGTGCTGGAGGATATTGAAGCGCGGCGGATGCTGATCGAATACGAACCGGGGACGCGCGCGGCTGGATACATCCGAACCCTGCCCCCGTTCTTGAACGGACTGCTCAACAGGATTGATGGGATTTCATGGCGGCGGTACGAACGCTGGTTGTACCGCCGGGTGGGAGCCATCGTCGTTTTCACAGAAGCAGACCGGAGGTCCATTAAAGAAGCGGCGGGGCGGACGCCCATCTACGTCATCCCGCCCGGCATGGCAATCCCGGAGCATCCGCTAAACCCGCTTGGCAGTTATCCCAGGAGCCTGCTGTTCGTTGGAAATTTCGTTCACGCCCCAAACGTGGATGCCGCCCGGCGGCTTGTTCAATCCATCTTTCCAGCCGTGCAAGGGCGGCTGCCCGAAGTTCAATTGTTCATTGTGGGCGCTCATCCTCCCGCTCGATTGAGGGAATTGGCTGGGGAGAACGTCGTCATCACCGGCTGGGTGCCGGATGTGACACCATATCTTGACCGGGCGGCTGTGTTTGCCGCCCCGATGTATCTTGGCGGCGGGATGCGAATCAAAGTGCTCGAAGCGCTTGCGGCGGGCAAGGCTGTGGTTACAACGCCGCTGGCGATAGAGGGACTGAACCTTGCGGACGGCGAAGTCGTTCTGGCTGGGAACGATGCAGAGTTTGCAGAGCGCATCGTCCGCCTGCTGAAAGACGATGAGGAACGCCTCTCGCTTGCCGGACGCGCGCGCGCCTGGGCATGCGATCACCTCGGACAGGATCAAGCCAATGAAAAATATGAAACTCTTTACAAAGAATTGCTGGAGTCGCCGCTTCGCTCCAACCTTCGGGATAAGGCGTCCGTGATTCAGTCCGGTTTGTTTTGAAGTTTCCCATGGAAAAAGCCGCCGAGATTACCGCAGCAATTCCCACCCTTGACCGACCGCAGGCGTTGTCGCGCTGCCTGGAAGGGATTTTTAGCGGCTCGCTGCAGCCCGCGGAAGTGCTGGTCGTTGACCAGGGACAAAGCCAGGCGGCACAGTCCGTCCTCGACCGTTTTCAATCCGAACGGACGCCCATCGTTCACATCCAACAATCCCGGCAGGGGGTTTCCGCCGCGCGCAATCTTGCCGCCGCCCGGGCAAACTGCCCAATCATCGCCTTTACGGACGATGATTGTGTGCCGGATGAGGACTGGCTCGCATGGATGGCGCGCACATTCGCAGCGTATCCTGCAATCGCCGGAGTGACCGGGAACATCCTGCCGCTCGGAAGCGAATCTCCGGGGACCTTCGCAGTCTCCGTTCGCATCCGGGACGAACGAATCGAGTTCCGCAGCCGGGCGCTCCCGTGGTACGGAGGAAGCGGCGGGAACTTTGCCATCCGGCGGGATTGGCTCGCCCGCGTGGGAGGCTTCGATGAACGACTCGGGCCGGGTTCTCCCGGCAAAGCCGCCGAGGATATGGACCTCTTTTACCGCCTTCTTCGCGCCGGGGCGGTCATCTGCTACGAACCCAAAGCGGTGATCTATCACGAACGTCAGGACGAAGCGCGCCTCCTTCAAAGTTTTTGGAACTACAGTTACGGAGTTGGCGCCATTTCCGCCAAGCATCTTCGCCGGGGCGACCTGTATGCCGGGTACATTTTGGGCGTGTGGGCATTCTGGTTGTTCTGGCGGACTGGGCTCTTTCCCCGAAAGCGGCTTCATGCCGGAGAGGGACTGTTGAGCCTGAGAGGATGCTCCCGCGGTCTGGCGTACGGTTTCAAACTCGGATGAGCCTATATCATGAAACGTATGAACCAATGTTACGCAATGACACGTTTTAAATCGAGCGGTGCAAAATGAACATGGAATCCGGTTTGCCTGCCGGCTCGCTGATCATTTGTTCGCGGAACCGTCCGCGCCTTCTTTTCGAGACCGTCGAATCGGTGCTGCGCGGCAGCCAACTCCCGAATGAGATGGTCATTGTAGATCAAAGCGCCGAGCCCAATCCCGATCTTCTGGAAATGAAAACGGAACACCCGTGTGAGGTCCGCTATCTTCACTCGAAGACCGCCGGTGTGAGCGCAGGCAGGAATTTGGGAATCGCCTCCTCCCGATACGATGTCCTCATTTTCATTGACGACGATATGTTCGTCGCCTCAGACTGGTACGGCAGCCTGATGCGGGCTGTCGTCCATGCGGGTCGGTCGGGCGTCGTCACCGGGCGGGTCCTTCCGGGGGAATCGGAGAGTTCCAACCACACATCGCCTTCCATCAAGGCGGATCAGGAGCCAGCCGTTTATCAGGGGCGGATCGGCAGGGATGTCCTCTATTCGGGCAACATGGGCGCATACCGGTCTGTTTTCGATGCGGTGGGCGTTTTCGATGAACGACTCGGTCCGGGGGCGGCGTTTCCCTCCGCTGAAGATAACGACCTCGGCTTTCGCCTGCTCGAGCGGGGATACCGCATCTGCTATGCGCCGGAGGCGGTCGTGTTCCACCGTGCCTGGCGCTCCAAGGGCGAGATCCTTTCGCTCGAGTGGAGATACGGCATGGGGCAGGGGGCTTTTTATGCAAAGCACATGAACCGGCGGGATAGCCACATGTCCTCCAGGATGGCGCATGACATCGGCGGGAACCTGAAACATTTCTGGGGTCATTTGCGGCGGAGGCGGCGCCTGAGACTCGATTATTTATTCCAGGCATTCGGCTTGCTCTACGGCGCAGTGCGTTGGAGAACCGCACAGATCGGCAGAGGTTCCCCGTGATGGAAGCCAGCGTCATCGTCCCAACCTGCAATCGCGCCGGGAAACTCCGCCGTTGTTTGCAGGCGCTCGCCGGTCAAACACACCCGGCTGCGGATTTCGAAGTCCTTGTTGTGGTGGATGGTTCCACCGACAACACCCTCGAAATGCTCGCCGCGCTGCAAACGCCGTTCCACCTGCGGGTCATCCCCCAGTCGAACGCCGGTCAGTGCGCAGCGTTGAACCGCGGCGCGGCGGAGGCGCACGGGCGGATCTGCATCTTTCTCGACGACGACATCATCGCGGCTCCCCGCTTCCTGGCGGAACATCTTCGCCCGCATCGCAGCCGGGACCGGGTTGTTGGCGTCGGGCAAATCAAGCTGACCCTGCCCCCCGAAGCGGATTGGTTTACGCTCGGCTTCGCGCAGTATTGGGAGATGCACTACGCGGAACTAAATCAAGGCAGACGTCCGCCGGACTGGGACGACTGCTATGGCGGCAATATGTCGGTCTCCCGCGAGGCGTTCCTGGCGGTGGGCGGGAACGCCACAGACCTGAAACGCGCCTATGATGTCGAACTCGCCTATCGCCTCAGGCAATATGGATGCTCGTTTGAATACCTGCCGGATGCGCTGGGAGAACAACTTGAAAGCAAGGGCTTTCGGGAACTTTCCGCCGATGCCGAACTTTCCGGCGAGGCATGTGTCGAGCTGGCGCGCCGCCACCCGCCAACTCAGCCGAAACTGTTCGGTCATCTTTTGGAAAACCGGCTCTCCTGGAAATTGCTCTGGCGGCTGTTGCAGGCTGCCAACCCCTCCGCCCGGCGCATGGAAGAACTCCAGCGGTTTACCGGGAAACGGGCGGGATCGTTCAAGTGGTTTCCGCTTTTTTACAACTATTACTTTTGGAGGGGCGTCCGGCGTGCCGGGCTGGATGCGCCCCGCATGGTTTAATGGAGAAACCATCTTGAGAGAGAATTCCCTGCCGCAAACCGGAACATCTGTGAACGAAGAACCGCAGCCTGCGGTGGTCATCGAACCGCTGAAAGGCTGGTTCTCCTTCGATTTCCGTGAACTGTGGGAATACCGCGAACTGCTCTACTTCTTCATCTGGCGGGACATCAAGGTCCGCTACAAACAAACGATTTTGGGGGGCGTGTGGGTGATTCTGCAGCCGGTCGTGCCGATGGTGATCTTCAGCATATTTTTCGGCATGCTGGCGGGCATCCCCTCGGAGGATATCCCCTACCCAATCTTCACCTACACCGCGCTCCTGCCGTGGCATTTGTTTGCGTCCGCTTTTTTCGCTTCGAGTCGGAGCCTGGTGATGAACCAGAGCCTCATCACCCGGGTGTACTTCCCGCGCCTGTTTGTTCCCCTCTCGGTCATCCTTGGCGGGCTGATTGACTTTGCGATTGCATTTAGCGTCCTGCTCGGCATGATGTACTACTACAGGATTCAACTCACCTGGGCGGCTCTTACCCTGCCGTTGTACCTGCTGCTCACGCTTCTCACCGCCCTGGCGTTGGGGTTGTGGACGTCCGCGCTCAACGTCCTGTACCGGGATGTGCACCACGTCATCACGTTTTTGACCCAGTTCCTGATGTTCGCCACGCCGATCTTTTACCCTGCCAGCCTGGTTCCCGAGCGCTGGCGCGTCCTGTATGGATTGAACCCAATGGTGGGCGTGGTGGAGGGCTTCCGCTGGGCGCTGCTGGGCAAGGCTCAGACGGTGGAACTTTCCGCCATTCTTTCCGCGCCGGTGGTTGTGTTGTTGTTCGCCGGCGGACTGCTGTTTTTCAACCGCACCGAAAAAACCTTCGCAGATGTGATATGAGCGATTCCGTCATCCGTGTCGAACGTCTGGGCAAGAGTTACCGCATCGGTCAACTTCAGTCCCATCGAACCTTGCAGGAATCCCTGGCAGACGCCGCAAAACTTCCGGTGCGCGCCCTCCGCTCACTCGTCAGGAAAGAGGCGGGGAGATTGTCGAAGAACCCCACGATCTGGGCATTGAAAGATGTCTCGTTCGAGGTTCGCAAAGGCGAAGTGGTCGGCATCATCGGCAGGAACGGCGCCGGGAAGAGCACCCTGCTCAAGATTCTCTCGAAGATCACCCTGCCGACCGAAGGACGCATCGAGCGGCGCGGACGGGTGGGCAGCCTGCTGGAAGTTGGAACGGGCTTTCACCCCGAATTGACCGGGAGGGAGAACATCTACCTGAACGGCGCGATCCTGGGCATGAGGAAAACCGAGATTGCCCGGAAGTTCGATGAGATCGCTGCGTTTGCCGAGATCAACCGCTTCCTCGATACGCCGGTGAAGCATTATTCCAGCGGCATGTACGTCCGCCTGGCGTTTGCAGTGGCGGCGCACCTGGAGCCGGAAATTCTGATCGTGGATGAGGTGTTGGCGGTGGGGGATACCGCTTTTCAAAGGAAATGCCTGGCAAAGATGAACGAGGTCGCCAAAGGAGGCAGGACTGTGTTGTTTGTCAGTCATAATGTCGGTGTCATTCAAACGCTTTGCAGCCGCGCCATCCTGCTGCAAAACGGGACGGTGCTTGCGGATGGCGATGCGGCTGAAACGGTGGGGGCTTACCTTCGCAGGCTGGAAGGGTTCGCGTCGCAGGACCTTTCCAGCCGTCCAGATCGAAGCGGAAAGGGATTGATTCGCCTCATGCGGGTGGACATCTCCATTGACGGGAACAATCCCTCCTCGATTCTCGCAGCGGGGCGCCCGGCGCGTTTTGTCTTCTCGGTGGATCGAGCCCGCCCGGGCATGTCCTGCTCGTTTACGATCTACGACCAGTTCGGTCAGCCGGTGACCTTTTTCGACTCGGCGGTGCATGGCAGGGGGGATGAAAGCGGGGCGCCAGATACATCTGCGTTTGTGTGCGAGGTGGATGAATTGACCCTGATGCCGGGACGCTACCGCATCAATGCCGCGGTCATGTGGGACGGCGAGTATCAGGATCACCTTGAAGCGGCGGCGTATTTCAATGTGGAGCCGGGAGAGTTGGGGGGGCGCCCGGCGCCTCAGGAGAGCGGGTACGGCAATCTTCTGATTCATCATCGTTGGGTTACGCCCGGCTCGAAGGAGGCTCTGCAATGAGGGCGCTGGTGGCGGGGTGGTTCAGTTTCGAAGACGGTCACGCCACGGCGGGCGACCTCCTGACCCGCGATGTGGTCTGCGAGTGGCTGGAGGAAGCCGGAATCCCTTACGATATTGCCGCCGCGCCTCCGTTCACCGGCGGGCTGGATTGGCGCACCGCAGACCCGCAGGCATTTACCCACGTCGTCTTTGTCTGCGGTCCGTTCGGGCGGGATGAACATGAACAGGAGTTTCTCAACCGTTTCGACCAATGCCGTTTGATCGGGATGAACCTCTCGATGAAACTTCCGTTGGATGACTGGAATCCATTCGACCTTTTGATCGAACGGGACAGTTCGCATCGCGCCCACCCCGATATTTCCTTCCTCTCCCGAAAGCCTCACGTACCCGTGATTGGACTCTGTTTGGTGGAACATTACGAGGGCGCGCCCGTCGAGGAGGCGAATGCCGCCATTCATCGGCTGTTGGAATCGAACGAGGCTGCGGTGATCCCGATTGATACGCGCCTCGACACGAATCAAACCGGTCTGCGCACCCCTGCCGAGGTCGAGTCTTTGCTCGCCCGGATGGATGCCGTTGTCACCACGCGCCTGCATGGGACGGCGCTTTCGCTCAAAAATGGCGTTCCCGTCCTCGCTATTGACCCGGAAGTGGGCGGGTGGAAGATTCGGCGGCTGGCGGAACTGGTCGGCTGGAAGGTCATCTTCAACGTGGATGACCTGGATGAGAAAGCATTGCAAAAGGCGCTGGATTTCTGCCTGACGGATGAGGCTCGGGCGTTGGCGCGGGCATGTGGGGACCGGGCAAGCCAAATGGTCCGGGAAGTGAAGCGCGAATTCATCGCCGAAGTGACTTCCGGGGCGAGTCTCGAAGAAGCGTTCCAAAACAGGCTGGCGCGGGTGCGTTTGGGGCAGAAAAGCAGGGAAGAGATTGCGGCGCTTCCACTGGTATCCGTTGTGATTCCTTGCTATAACCAGGCGCGCTTTCTGGGGGAAGCCATCGAGAGCGTCCTGTCGCAAGCGTATCCGCGCATCGAAGTGATCGTGGTGGATGACGGTTCGACCGACCACACCGCCGAAACGGCGGCGCGTTACCCGGCGGTGCGATACATCCATCAGGAAAATCAGGGACTCGGCGCGGCGCGGAATGCCGGTTTGCGCGAAAGTCATGGGGAAATCCTCGTGTTCCTCGACTCGGATGACCGCCTGCTCCCCGAAGCGGTCGAACGGGGAGTGCATTACCTTTCCAATGCGCCGGGGAGCGCCTTTGTTTCGGGACGCTATCGCTACATCAAAGAAGACGGCACGGTTTTGCGCGAGTACAGCCAGAACCCCGCCGAGACCGACCCATACGCATCCTTCCTGCGCGGCAACTATATCGGAATGCACGCGACGGTCGCCTACCGGCGGGAGGCGCTTGAAGCGGTTGGGGGATTTAATCCCTCCCTGCCCGCCTGTGAAGATTACGACCTCTATCTTCGCATCGCCCGCAGATATCCTGTCACGGTTCATCATGACCTGATCGCCGATTACCGGCTGCATGACCTGAATATGTCCCGCGACCCCGGCTTGATGTTGAAAACCGTGCTGGCGGTGATGAAATCCAATTGGGATGATGTTCGCGCAAACGAAACATATCGGGAGGCTTATCGGGCGGGGGTTACATCCTGGCGGGAGTATTACAGCGGAAAATTCTTCGATCAATTGACCCGACAATGGTCTGCGGGGCAGATGCGGCAAGCCCTGAGTACGATGGGACAGTGGCTTCGCCTTGCGCCGTATCAGTTCGCCGGGTATACCTTTTGGAGCATGGTTGGATCCGCCGCGCGTGTCATCAAACGGATTCTGTCCCCGGCAGCCAATCGAGGGCTGGCAAAGCGTTTGGGAACTTCACCGATCCCGGCGAAGGGCGGGGTCAAGTTTGGCGATCTCCGGCGGCTCACACCGGTCAGCCGGGAATTCGGCTTTGAGCGCGGCACGCCGATTGACCGGTATTACATCGAAGCCTTCCTTGCCCGTCATGCCAACGACATTCAGGGACATGTGCTGGAGGTGGGGGACGATACCTATATGCGCAGGTTCGGCGGCGGGCGGGTGACAAAGAAGGACATCCTGCATGTGGCGGAGGGCAGCCCGGCGGCGACCATCGTCGCAGACCTGGCGCGGGCAAATCACATCCCCTCGAATCGCTTCGATTGCATCATCCTCACGCAGACCCTTCACCTGATCTTCAACGTTCAGGCGGCGGTCGAGACCCTCTGCCGTATCCTGAAGCCCGGCGGCGTCCTGCTGGCGACCTTCCCCGGCATCAGCCAGATCAGCGTGGATGAATGGGCGGATTCGTGGTACTGGTCGTTCACCATCCATTCGGCGCATCGCTTGTTCCAAAACACGTTCCCGGCTGAAAACCTGGAGATTCAATCGTATGGAAATGTGCTTGCCGCCACCGCGTTCCTGCAGGGGCTGGCAGCCGAAGAACTCGACCGGGCGGAACTCGACTATTGCGACTCTCACTACCAAACATTGATCGCAGTGCGGGCGGTCAAACCGGAAAGGATGCAAAAATGGTTCTACCGTTTTTAAACACAAAGTGCACGAAGGTCACGAGGAAAAAACACCCGCCAACTCAGCCCCGTTTTTTCCCTTTGTGTACCTTGCGTCCTTTGTGTTCAGGCTCTTTCCTGCCAATTACAGGAGAGCCGCAAAAATGAAAGTGACCGTCCTGGTCATGACCTGCAATCACGAAAAGTTCATCGGGCAGGCGCTGGAGAGCGTCTTGATGCAAAAGACGAACTTCGATTACGAGATTCTCATCAGCGAGGATTATTCCACCGACCGCACGCGCGAGATCGTTTTGGAATTTCAAAAAGCGCATCCCGCCCGGACCCGGCTGCTGCTCTCCGAACGGAACATCCACAGCAACGAAATCGTTGCGCGTGGAATTCGAGCCGCGCGCGGGCAGTACATCGCCCTGCTGGACGGCGACGATTACTGGATTTCCCCGCATAAACTTCAACGCCAGGTCGAATTTCTGGACAGCCACCCCGAATGTTCGATCTGCTTTCACAATGCCAGGATATACCATGAGACGGAGGGACGCGAAGGGCGCAACTGGACGCCCGCCGGGCATAAGGAAATTTCCACGCTGGAAGACCTTTGGATGGGAAATTTCATCGCCACCTGTTCCACCATGTTCCGCAGGGGATTGATTCAGGAGATTCCCCGCTGGTATATTGATTTGAAACCCATGCTCACCGACTGGCCCCTGCATATTTTGAACGCGGAGTTTGGCAGGATCGGCTACATTGACGAAGTGATGGGAATTTACAGGTATCATCCGGGAGGGGAGTATTCCCCCTATAGCGAAGCCCAAAAACAGGAGATCACGCTGAAGTTTTACAGGGCGGTGAACCGGCACTTGAACTACCGCTATGACAGGATCATCAACGCTGCCATTTCCAGGTATTTTTTTGAATGGGCGGAGGAGTATAAAAACAGGGGAGATTTGAAAAGGATGAAGGAATGCCTGAAAATATGCCTGTCGGGACGTCCGTTCAATCCATTCGTCCCGAAGAGAAAACTGCTCAGAATGTGGATAAGCAGTTTTCTGAAAGCGAACTGATGCCTTCGCGCAAGCCCATCCTCGTTTCCGGTTCGCACCGCTCCGGCACCACCTGGGTCGGGAGGATGCTGGCAGAAGCGCCCGGCTTGCTGTACATCCATGAACCGTTCAACGTGACGGACGCCCCAAGCCGGGGAGTTTGCAACGCAAGGTTCGATCACTGGTTTACGTACATCACCCGCCGGAACGAAGCCGCTTTTTACGAACCCATTCGGAACACCGTCCGATTGAAGTACGACCTCGCCGGCGGGCTTCAAACCTATGGCTCGTTAAAAATGACGGGCGAACTGCTCCGTGAATATGCCTGTTTTATGAAACACCGCCTGGGAGGCTCGAAGGCGCTGCTCAAGGACCCGATCGCTTTCTTTTCCGCGGAATGGCTGGCGGAGCGTTTCGACATGAATGTGCTCATGGTCATCCGGCATCCTGCGGCGTTCGTCAGCAGCATCAAAAAACTGAACTGGCGCCATCCGCTGCCGCATTTTCTCGCGCAGCCCGACCTGATGCGTGAACGCCTGCATCCCTTTGAAGATGAGATCAAAGACCATGCTGCCGGAGGGCGCGATTTGATTGACGAAGCCGTTCTGCTTTGGAAACTGATTCACCATACCATGATTCAATATCGAGCCGCTCACACAAATTGGATTTTCGTGCGTCACGAAGACCTGTCTCGTGATCCCATTGCGGGATACCAGGAACTCTACCATCGGCTGGGGCTGGAGTTTTCGGCGCGGATTCAACAGGTCATCAAAAGATACAGCGCTCCCGCCAACCCCGGCGATACGGATGCCCCCGTCGGTTCGGAGGAAATCCTCATGCGAAACAGCGCCTCCAACATCTGGAACTGGAAGAGCAGGCTGACGGCTTCGGAAATCGAGAGAATCCGCCGCGCCGTGCAGGATATATCGAGCGCGTTTTACGCGGACGAAGATTGGTGACATGAACCCATCCCAATCCCATCGCGCTGACATCCCGCCCATTATGGATACAGCCCCGCGCCCCTTTTGGTCGGTCATGATTCCCGCTTATCACTGCGCGCGCTTCCTGCGCCAGACCCTGGAGAGCGTGCTGATGCAGGACCCCGGACCCGATTGGATGCAGATCGAAGTGGTGGACGACCACTCCACGCTGGATGACCCCGAAGCGGTGGTAACAGAAGCAGGCTGCGGGCGGGTGACTTTTTACCGGCAGGCACAAAACCTGGGGCACACGAAAAACTTCGAGTCCTGTTTGAGGCGCGCACGCGGGAAGGTCATCCATCTTTTGCATGGAGACGACTGCGTGCGGGACGGCTTCTATCGAAAACTCCAGCATGCTTTTGAAAACCAGCCGGAGATCGGGGCGGCTTTCTGCCGTCAGATCTTCATGGATGAAGCGGGGAACTGGCAGTCCATCTCCCCGCTTGAACAGGCGGAGAGCGGCATCCTCGTCAACGGGCTGGAGCGGCTTGCGCTGGAACAGAGAATCATGACGCCCTCGATTGCCGTGCGCCGCGAGGTGTACGAGAAACTGGGCGGGTTCGACCGCCGCCTGGTTTGCAGTGAAGATTGGGAAATGTGGGTGCGCATCGCTTCGGAATACCCGGTTTGGTATGAGACCGAGCCGCTGGCGGTCTACCGGATGCACTCCAACTCGAACACGGGACGGCACACCCGCACGGGCGAGGATGTGCGGTATACCCGCATGGCAATCGAAATCTTCAAGTCCTATTTGCCGCAGGGGAAGGCGAATCGTTTATCGAAAAAAGCCAGGGAAACGTACGCTCTTTCCGCGCTCGATGCCGCTTATTCCATGTTTCTCAGGCGCGATCGGTCCGCCATGCTTGCGCAAATGCGCGAGGCGGTTTTTCTGAGCCGTTCGTGGAAAGTAATAGCGCGGATCAGTCGGCTGCTCCTGCGGGCTGGCGCGGATTGGACGCGCCGCATGATTGGGAGGGATGTTCATGACTGACCGCAGACCTCTTGGCGCGGCGCTGGTCGGTTGCGGAGCCGTGTCGAAACTTTACTATGTGCCGGCGCTCAAACAACTTGAAAGCCTCGAACAGGTACGGGTTGCGGCGCTCTTCGACCCGGACCCTGCCAGCCTGGCTCAAATCCATCAGGAATTTCCAGGCGCAGCGCGGGTTCGGGATTTCGATGAATTGACCGGCTTGGGTCTCGACCTGGCAATCGTCGCATCGCCGCCGCAATACCATGCCGGGCAGACGATTCATCTCCTGCAAGCCGGGCTGTCCGTTTTGTGTGAAAAGCCGATGGCGCTCTCGGTCGCCGAGGGGGAGGCGATGACCGCCGCCGCTTCGACCTCCAACTGCATCCTGTCCATTGGGCTTGTCCGCCGTTTCTTCCCCGCCGCGCAGACAATCCACGATATTGTGTCCCGGAATGTTTTGGGGGATGTCCTGTCGTTCTCCTGCTGCGAGGGCAGGGTCTTTCGCTGGCCCGTTCAGTCTGCCTCTTATTTTCGGGATAACGGCGTCCTGCGCGACATCGGCGTCCACGCGCTGGACCTGCTGACCTGGTGGTGGGGTCTGCCGGAGGAAGTCGCTTACGAGGATGATGCGATGGGCGGAGTGGAAGTGAATTGCCGCATTCGCCTGAAATTCCCGCAGGGCTTTCGAGGGGAAGTGCGGCTGAGCCGCGATAACCCGCTGCCCAACTTCTATCGAATTCAATTTGAAAAAGGCTGGCTTCAATGGGATATTGACGAAACGAACAGGCTTCAAATGGGCTTCGTTGATTCCGGTTACTTTCAGGATGTTCAACTTCGCAGGGTGGATGGAAACGCCGCTTCACCTGCGGATGACTTCCGGCAAGCCTTTGTCCGTCAGTTGCAGAATGTCGTTTCGGCTGTGCGCGGCGCGGAGGCGCCCGCCGTCCCTGCGGAGGAGGGATTGCGCAGTTTGAAGGTGATCGAGCAGTGTTACGCGCATCGCACCTTGATGGAAATGCCCTGGCTCGGCGCGCAGGAGGTGATGCGCGCCCGCCAACTCAAGGATGAAAAGGCATGACGATCAAAATTGCGGTACTTGGGGCGAACGGTTTCATCGGCGCCCGCCTCGTGGAAATGCTTACCCTGAACGATTGGGCGGACGTGCGTCCCATCGTTCGGAGTTATTCCAGCCTGGCGCGGTCGTCGCGCTTCGATTTGGACTCCCGTGTGGCGGATGCCTTCGATGGGCAGGCATTGGAGTCCGCGTTTCGCGGGTGCGAGGTCGTCGTCCATGCCGTGGCGGGAGATGTCAAAACCGTCCTCGAAACGATCACTCCGGTGGTTCGAGCCGCTCAACGGTCCGGTGTGAGGCGGGTCGTTTATCTGAGTTCGGCATCGGTGCATGGGCAGAATCCCAAACCGGGAACGGACGAGCGCAGCACGCTCAGCGACCGTCAGGCATTGCCGTACAACAATGCCAAAGTTCGGGCGGAGCGGAATCTCCTGAGACTGCGCGACCAGGGCGATGTGGAGGCGGTCATCCTCAGACCCGGCATCGTCTTTGGACCGCGTTCGACCTGGATCACCCGTTTTGCAAACGATTTGCGCGCCGGGAAAGCCGCCCTGCTGAATCACGGGCAGGGAATTTGTAACAGCATCTACGTGGATAACCTCGTCCACGCCGTTTACCTTGCCGCCACGAAACCTTCAACGGACCGGGAGGCGTTCCTCGTTGGCGACCGGGAACAGGTAACATGGGCTGATCTCTATCGTCCTGTTGCCGAAGCGCTGGGTTACGACCTTGCGGAGATTCCCGAAGGCGTCGTCTCCGTGGAAAGAACTGCCTGGTTTGACCGCCTGGAGCCGGTCCGCGCCTCGAAACCGGTGCAGGGCTTCCTGTCGGTCTTTCCGCATCGGCTCAGGCTGGCGGCTTTCCTTGCCTACCGAACCATCCTCCAGCCGCAAGCGGTTCCTTCCGCGCCGCCTGAACATCCCCGGCACGACCTCTCCCGCGAGATGAGTATGCTTTACTCCTGTCAATATAAATTGCCCTGCGAGAAAGCCGCAAGAATCCTGGGGTATCGCCCTCTCGTTCCATTTCAGGAAGCCTGCCGCCGGACGACTGCATGGCTTGCCTTTGCCGGTTACCCGGTCAAACGCGAATTTGCAGGGGGTATTTCATGATGAATTTGATTCGGAAGGCAGCGGCAGGGCTGACGAAAAGATTCCCGCCGAGGGGCATCATTTTGATGTACCACCGTATCGCAAAGGCAGACCTCGACCCCTGGGGGTTGTGCGTATCCCCGCGTCATTTCGCCGAACACCTTGAAGCCATAAAACGACATTTTCACCCCCTGAGCCTGCATGATCTGTGTGAGCAATGCCGCGATGGGACACTGCCGGACCGGTCTATCGTTCTCACCTTCGACGATGGCTACGCCGATAACCTCCATACCGCCAAGCCCCTTCTCGAACAATATCGCGTGCCTGCCACAATTTTTTTGGTCGCGGATATCCTGCGCGATACCCGTCATTTTTGGTGGGACGAACTCGAATGGGCTTTGTTGCAGCCGGGTACGCTCCCTGCCGGTCTCGAGTTGAACACGAACATCAAATCCCAAACGTGGCAATTGGGCGATGCCATTCGATACAACATGCAGGAGCGGCGGGGAGATCGAAACCGAAAACCCTGGGAGGCTTCCCCCGGAACACGGCTGGCTTTCTTCTATTCGGTCTGGAAACATCTCGTGTTGCTGCCCAAGCGTGAACGGGCGGAGGCGTTGGATACGATCCGGCGTTGGGCTGGTATTGATTCCGGCAGCCGGGACGAGACCCGCGCGCTTCACCCGGACGAGGCAGCGGTTCTGTGCCAGGGAGGTTTGATCTCGCTGGGAGCGCATACCGTGACCCATCCCTCGCTCCCGCTACTTTCCAGCGCCAGCCAACTGGACGAAATTCAGGAGAGCAAGACCCAACTTGAGAATTTTCTCAACCGCCCGGTGACCAGTTTTGCCTACCCTCACGGCGATTATTCCGCGGAAACAGCCGCCCTTGTTCAAAAGTCCGGTTTTCAGTGTGCCTGCACGACCCAATCCGAATGTGTTTCCTCCGGTGCAGACCCCTTCCAGCTGCCGCGTTTTCAAGTGGAGGACTGGGACGGCGCGGAATTCCTGAACCGGCTGCTGAGGAAGACCATGTGAACAGACCAGCGTCAATCCGCGTCTGTTTACTTTTCATTTCACATGCCGAATTCTAATTAACCCGAGTTGCTGCCTTGGTTTCAAGAGGCTTCCCTCACCCCAAACAAGGTTATATATTCTGGGATGACTTCCCCCTTTCCCGATGGGAGAGGGCAGGGTGAGGGCTTTGGGCGGGGAACCTGGAAAATCTATTGGAAGGTGGCAACTTGAGTTAATTAATGCCGCCTTTTGCCGGCGCTGCGGTGTCCGGCTGGATTCCCTGCGTCTCGCGCGGTAATTACGGGCTTCCAAAAACCACTACAAAATAATCCCCATACGAACCGTTGGAATAATACGCATATCCCACGCCCATCTCGACAGACCTGGCGTTGAGGATGGCATCGCGGTGGATTTGGTCGTTCATCCACCAGGTCATCGCCGCCTGCGGACCGCCTCCGCCGTAGATGATTTCCTCCGCGTAGGAAGGCGCATACCCCGAAGCGAGGACGCGCGCATACGCGGAGGAGCCGTCTGAGCCGGTGTGACTGATGCGGTTGCTGCACGCCATATCCGCGGCATGACCTTGCGCCGCGCCCGCCAGCAGGGAATTGATCGTCAGCGCCGGCAGACCGGCGTTGGCGCGTTCCTCATTGATCATTGACGCGATCTGATTCACGTACGCGGCGTTCTGGCTGTAATTGCAATTCGCGCCTCCGCCTGTCGAACCGGAGGGTGTGTTCACGCTCCCGGAGGTGGTTGCCTGCGGGGTCGCCCCGCCGCTGCCGACGGTGATCTTCACCCAAAATGTTTTCTCGATTCCGATCGGCACGTCTTTTCCGTTCGGGTCGTTCAGCGTGAAATAACCCGTGTAGGAACCGTTTGCTGTGGGCGCGGTCAACTCCACCGAGACCTGAACCGAGTCTTTCGGAAGCGTATCAGGAATCGGCGCGGAGAGAGGCGCATTCATCTGGTCGCCCGCCGCAAATTTGAGAACATAGCCAATCCAGGGGCAGGTCCCGTTGTTGATGAATTCCCACGTCTTCGTGAATTTTTCCCCCGGGTTGACGCGCGTCCCATCCTGGATGGTCACATCGCGGACGAGCACCGCGCTGTTCGTGCAATCCGGCGGGATGGTGACGGCGGGCGTGGGCGTGAGCGTAACATCGGGCGTGACGGTCGGCGTGGGCGGCACGTAGCCCGCTTTGGTGGGCGGCAGGGTGGCGGTGACGAACCCTGCCTGTGTGGGGGCTTGCGTTTCTTCCACCTTTACCGAAATACAGGAGGATAAAAACAGCGCAGCGATGAAAACGAGTGAAACTTTCTTTGCCATGAAACTCCAAAATCAGGACAACTACCCAGCCATCCAGCCGCCTGAGAGTCCATCCGAATCGCCGATCCCGGTCATGGAATCAGGAGACTTGCTCCCGAACTCCGCCAGCGAGCCGGCTGACTCCAAAGTTATTCGGATAGGTTCTAAGTAGTCGGTCGAAATAAATTTTACAAAAACATGCTCTCGGCGCCGTCCTCGCCGCCGGGGAAGGCGCCCAGAATGGGTGCGGCGGCTTGAGCGGGAATTTGTTTTCTAAAAACTTACGACCGACCACTTAAGTAGTTGGTCGAAATAAATTTTACAAAAACATGCTCCCGGCGGCGTCCCCGCCGCCGAGGACGGCGTCTTCGCGCAGCGAACGGCGGCGGCTTGAGCGGGAATTTGTTTTTTAATGACTTACGACCGACCACTTAAAACATCATCAACTGTCCGACCGCCTTCTCCACCGGGTCGCTGGCGATCTGCTCTTCAAAGGTGTCGCGGGTCAGGATCGGCAGTTCGAGCAGGCTGCGCAGCAGGCGGTATTTCACCAGGCGATATTCCTTCAACCGTTCCTTGAGCGCCGGGTCCCGATCCTGCTTGTATGCCACCAGCGCCGCGCGCCCGCCGGGGATGACGATGACGGTCCGTTTATCCGAATGTTCCAGCGCGCGCTGCACCAGCGCCGAAGCCAGCACGTAAAACTTTCTTGCGGGCTTGCTGTCTTCGAGCCAGGTCAATACTTTATCGTCCCTGGCTGAAGCGAAGTTGAGCCGCGCCCCGATCTCTTCCAGCAGGGCGAATACCTTTTTCATTTCCTCGCGGCGCGCCGAAGCAATATCCTCCCTGCGCAGGTTCCATCCCCCGCCGTCCTTCTCGGCGTAGGAATTCAGCACGGCGTAAATCAACCCTTTGGATGGCGTCATCAAGCCCGGGAACTCGCGGTATAAATCTTCCTCCACTTCGAGGTAGATGGCGTTGGGGTTCTTTTGCAGATACGTCACAATCGCCACTTCCACCCGGTCCGAAAGCGACTCGCCATCCTGCGCCGCCGCAAGACCCCACATCCCCGTATCCACGCCTTCCCCCGAAGAATAATGGACGAATCCATCGCCGCCCTTCAACGCCTGTTCCATGGCGTTTTGTATTTTTCGCATCGCAAGGTCGAATTCGTCTTCGGTCTGTTTCAAGGCATTGGCTTCTGCCAGCGCGATCAGCCCCGCTGCATGCAAATGCAAATATCTCACCGGTTCGCCGCGCGCCGATAAAAATTCGCGCATGGCGCTGCGGACCGTTTCGATCTCCAGCGGCGCGGGCTGGTTTTTTTGCCCGCTTTTCCAAACGATCTGCGCCGGGTCGTGTTCGGTTCTCAGCGCAGCGCTCTCCAATTGAAAGCCGGCGAGCTGCGCGGCGGTAAACGCCGAGGTCAAAAACGGCGCTTCGGGTTCGGGCAGCAGCCCAAACATGGGCACGCCGTCTGCAAGCAGTTCGTTCAAATGGCTGAACATGGCAAACAACGCCGTGGCGCTCCACGCCCAATCGTACCGCCTGCGCCGCAGGGCGGCTTTGTACGGCTCCACGGCTTCCCTGCCCCACAGCCAGCCCGCCCACAACGCCGAGAACGTCCAGAATGCCTGGTTGGGTCTTGGGATGGAACCGACAACGGCGGCAATCGGAATCTCGCGTTTGACTTCATGGGCAAGGTCCCTGAGACGACCTTCGTAGATGCAGATGCCGCCGCTCTCCGGGATTTTTCGCCGTTCTTTGGCGTGCCACGCTTCACACGGGACCGGGGAGCCTGATTCGGCAAACAGAGCGACTCCCCGCTCGAGCATGGTCCACAGGTTATCTTCGCGGAATTGATTTGGCGTGCTCAACTGCTTCGGCCGCGGACGTTCCGCCGGGTGCGCCCAAAGCGTGTTGCCCGCATCGCACGCCAGCAGGGTGAGCGCGGTCAACGCGCGGCGGCGCGCCTCGGAGGTGTGCAGGCTGTCCAGCCGGTTGATGATGGTGCTCAACGCATACAACGGACGCGGCAGGTAATGTTCGATGGCTTCCTCCGCGTAGATGCGGTCTTCGTCTTTGAGGGAGACCACCCGCTCGAACAGCCGCGAACGATGCAGGGCGTCCGTCGCGGCGATTTTCTTCGCGCGTTCCTTATCCTCCTCGGCTGCAACGTGCTCGCCGGAATCGCCGCAGTGCCTGCATTCGTAGATTCGCGCGTAGGGCACATCCTCGCCTTTGCGCCAGAGGAAGGCGGTTGCATAAATTCGCTGCTCGCATTTTTCGCATGTGGTCAGGTACAGGGATTGCAAATGGGCTTCGAGCCGTTCCTCCCCCTTTTTGAGCGCGCCCAGGTCGGCGAGCGCGGCGATGAATTCGGATTGGGGCGGCGGGTTGGCGAACATCTCCAGCAGGAAGCGCGTCACCGGGTTATTCGCCGTGACCAGCACGCGGTATCCGCTGCGGGCGGCTTCCAGCGCAAGCCGCGGGGAGAATCCGAACGGGTCCAGCAGCCAGTTGCCGGTCAGGGTTTGATGCGAGAGCCATGCGGAGACCACCCCGTCTTCCAGCGCAGGCAAAAACCTGGAGAGAGGTCCCGAGTCTGCGGGTTTGAATCCCGGAAGGTAGGGTTTGAAATCCATCTCACACCAGCGCTTTGCTGATGACTTTTCGCGGGGCGGCGTTCAGGTCAATTTCGATGGCGGAAAGCAAAATTTGAATCGCAAGAATGACCGACAGGGTGGGAAGGATGACCGTGCCGGTCGGCGCGGCGACGCCGAGGTTGGCATATTGAATCCATTTGGTGATGCCGAAGATGAGCCCGAAGAGCAGAAGCGGGATGCCCGTCAGCAGGTAGATGGACATCATCGAGAAATCGAAGATGAAATATTTGAGGATGATGCGCCTGATGAGCGTGCGTGTGAGTTTGAAAGGGAACTCGAACAGCGCGCGGCGGATGGAGAGGCTGGAGGTCTCGCCCCCGTAGCGGGCGGGGATGGTTACGTCCATGACGAAGGCGTCGAGCAGGTAGAGGTGCGAGAGCATGGAGGTCTCGAAAAAGTAGCCGTTGTCGAGCTTTTCGAGCGGCAGCTGCGCCAGCACGTCGGCGCGGATGGCGAAGTAACCGTTCGTCGGGTCGAAGATGTTCCAGTAGCCGGTGGCGGCTTTGGTGAGAAAACTCAAACCGAGGTTGCCGATGCGCCGGACGAGCGGCATTTGCCGCAGCGCCCCAAAATCACGGAAGCGGTTGCCTTTTACGTAGTCGGCGCCGCCTTCGATAAGCGGCGTGACCAGCGCCGGGATGTGCGCCGGGTCCATCTGCCCATCGCCGTCCAGTTTGACGACGATCTGCGCGCCAAGTTCCAGCGCCCTGCGAAACCCGCTTACCATGGCTCCGCCCACGCCCCGGTTTTTCTCGTGTCGAATCAGGGCGATGCGTTTGTCCTGTTTGGCGGCGGCGGTTACGAGATCTGCGCTGGAGTCGGGGGAGGCGTCGTCCACCACGATGATGGATGTGACGTAGGGGGGGATTCCGCCCAACACGTTTCGGATGTCCCGTTCCACGCGGTACGCCGGGATGACGACGGCGATTTTGAATTTGGCGAAATTCATGTGTAAAATTGTAATCGAAAAGGTGATAGAATTTCGGCAAGGAACAATCGAATGCCCCCTGGTGAACAGATTCTCATCGTGGAAAGCGACCCAGATATTGCCGATTTGATCGGGAGACAATCGCTCAAGCCGCTCGGTTATCAGGTGACGGTGGTCGGCGATGCGGCTTCGGCGCTCAAGCACGCGGTACAGACCCCGCCCGACCTGATTCTCGCCAATATCAACCTGCCCGGCTTGAGCGGGAAAGACCTGCTGGCTGCGTTCGGTTCGCAGAATATCAAATCCCCGGTGATCGTGATTGCCGAAAAAGGACAGGAGCCCGATGCGATTCAGGCGTTCCGCCTCGGCGCAACGGACGTGATGTTCTGGCCCCTGCGCGATGCGGAAGTGGTCTCCATCGTCGAGCGCGCCATGCGCCAGACGCAGGAGGTGCGCGAACGCCAGAAACTGGACCGCCAGCTCAAAGCCACCAACGACGAACTGCAAAAACGCCTGCGCGACCTGACGACCATCCTCGGTATTGCCAAGGCGGTGGTTTCGGTCACCGACCAGCGCCAGTTGTTCGACCGCATCCTCGAAAGCGCGCTGCAACTGGGGGAGGCGGATCTCTGCTGGCTGATGCTGCGCGAGGACAAGGGCAACACCTTTTTGCTGCGCGCGCACCGCAACCTGCCCGATTCCTGGTCGAAGAAAATGAACCAGCCGGTGGACGACGGCATCAGTTCACTGGTGGCGCTCTCCGGCGAGAGTCTCTTTATGAATGGCACGCCGCTGCAAAAGTTCAAACTGGCGGCGTTGGGGAAATCGGTCGGCGTGATTCCCATCAAGATAAAGGCTGAAGTCATCGGTCTGCTGATGATCGTCCGCCGGAACGACCGGGAGTTTACCCGCGACGCGCAGATGATGCTGGAAGCCATGGCGGATTACGCCTCGATTTCGATGGTCAACGCGCGCCTGTTCCGCGCGCTCGAGCAGGCGGTGGAAAGCGCCCGTGCTGGGGAAAAACACCGCCACGCGGCATTGGAAACCCTGCGGGGAACGATCCACAGCGAGGTGCAGGCGGCGCTGTATCCGCTCAACCTTGTGTTGACGGAAATGCCCGGTGCGCTCAACCCCGAACAGAGGAAGGCGCTCGAATCGGTGCAAGCCGCGCTGCAGCGCCTTTCGCGTTCCTCCGAAAAAACGGTCACACCAAGATAAATAACAAGAGTCACCCCGCAACCTCATGGCAAAACAGGAACTGATCCTACTGGCGTTGGACGCATCTCCCATTCTGGATTTGATGGAACGGGCATTGCGCGCCGCCGGGTTCGAGGTTGCCGTGGTCAAAGACCGCCCGGGGCTGGATAAGTCGGCGCAGGAAGCCATTCCATCCCTGATCGTCGTCGGCGAGACGTTTGCAGACCAGGACGGGTTTTCCGTTGCAAACGATATGCTGGAGCGATTCCCCACCCTGCCGATCATCCTCTATGCCAGGCAGGATACGACCGGCAGCGCCAAGTCCGCGCTCAAGACCGGCATGACGGGTTATCTATACCCGCCGCTCAAGATGGAAGACATCGTCAGCGAGGTTCAGCGCAGCCTTGCCCGCGCCCGCAAACTGGGAGACTGGCTGAGGCGCGAAGTCAGGCGCACGACGGCGTCGCTGGAGGAGAAAGCCAAGATTTCGGAAGCGGAGCGCGTCAAGCTGGAGGCGATCATCTCCAACATCCAGGACGGCGTGATCGTGCTGGACGACCGGCACAACATTCTGCTGGCAAACAGGATGGTGCGCGACATCTTCAGCCTGGACGACAGACCCCTGCAAGGCAGGGCATTACGGGATGTGATCTCGAACGCCGACCTGAACGCCCTGCTGGCGCGTACGCGCGAAGGCGCGCTGAAATATCACGAGGTCAACTTCGACGACGGGCGCGTCTACAACGCGCAATACACGCCCATTCCGAAGATCGGCGGCGCGATCACCATGCAGGATATTTCCTACCTGAAGGAACTCGACCGTCTCAAGAACGATTTCATCCATACCATTTCCCACGACCTGCGCTCCCCGTTGACCGCCGTATTCGGCTACATGGAACTGGTCGAGCGTACCGGTCCGTTGAATGAAAACCAGTTGGAATTCATGCGCCGCCTGCAGGGCAGCGTCCAGCACATGACCAATCTGGTGAACGACCTGCTCGATCTGGGACGGCTCGAAGCGGGCTTCGACACCCGCCGCGAAATGGTCCAGCCGGAGAACGTGCTCAGATATACGCTCGATGTCTTCGATGCGCAGGTCAAGAAAAAGAAGATTGTAGTGGAAACCAATATCGCCGGGGATTTAAAACCGATTCGCGCCAACCCGATTCGTATCCGCCAGATGCTGGACAACCTGGTGGGGAACGCCATCAAATACACGCCGGAGGGCGGGCGCGTGCGGGTGGAGATGTCCATGCAGGAGAATCAGATCGTGGTTCGGGTGGAGGATACGGGACCGGGCATTCCGCCGGAGGAGCAGAACCGCATCTTCGAGAAGTTCTACCGCGCCTCGAACCGGCCGCAGGGCGTGGAAGGCACCGGGCTGGGTCTGGCAATCGTCAAATCGGTGGTGGACAGCCACCAGGGACGTGTGTGGGTGGAATCAAAAGTGGGGGAAGGCTCCGCCTTCGTGGTGCTTCTGCCTGCGCACGAATAGAAAGACCATTTATTGAACGGGCGGAAAGTCTTTGGAGAGGCGGAATTCCAGTGGGTATTATGAGTAGATCATCGCTTCGCGGGATTATTGATTTAAGATGGGTCAATTGTCCTCTATCCCTATGCAAGAGAGAGCAAAACATGAACCTGAATCGTATGTTCTTCGTCGCGGCACTGAGTATTTTTGCATTGGGCATATTGTCACCTGTTGTGGCTGTAAGGGCGCAAGAATCGCAGCTGTTTGAGGGAACAATTGCCTATGTGGCAATGGACGGTAATATCGTCATTGCAGCCGGGGATGGAAGGCAGGTCCAAATTACATCGGATGCTAATTTGGATCAAATGTCAGAGTACGAAACCACCTATGACTACCTGAGTTTTTCCCCAAACGGCACATATCTTGCTTATTATCGCAACGCTTCCAGTGATGCCGAATCAGGGATTTTTGTATATGATATTTCAGGCGGTTCAATCGTCGGAAGGTTTTCTGAAGATATTGGACTTCCCGTGCAATGGCACAAGGATAGCGATTCTTTTTATGTGAAGAAAAAGGAAGATATCAATATCGGTTCAGGCACCATTATCAATAAAATCTACCGACAATATTTGTCTGGGGAGATTGTTCAGCTGGGTGAGTATTATGAAGATGATGCAGGATATACGATCAACTATGATCTTGAGACGGTTTTTTACACACCGGAAGCCAATACCCCAACCGGGATTCTTTACAACTGGACAGAGAATACCAGTTATCAAATTGCCCTCGTTGATTTCCATGTATCGGGATTCTGGTCGAGGGATGGGTTGACCTATGTCTGCACCGGCGACAACACGGAATACTCGGTGATTGACCTGCAGACGGGTGAAATAACGAAAACAATTGAGGCATTGCCGCCCCTTGAGCACATATTTCCCAATGGGGACGTTTACCGGCTAAGGTCCGTAGCCACAGATTTATCGCCAGATGCAACTCATTTGTTATTAAACGACGACCTGAATTTGTATGATCTTAACCTCAACACATCGAACTACGAAATCCTCTATACATCAAGCCATGACGATCCTGATTACCGGCTCTATGGAACATGGTCAAGCAGCGGCAGACTCGTCATGTTTGTCGAATTTTCTGTGTACAGCAGTTATTACGACGACACATTGGGCGATCAAGGCGTATATGTTTTAGATGGGGGAGCGCCGCCGGTTCTTGTAGCAAATGATGCCGAGTTCTTGTTCTGGCTCTCGAAAGACTCGGAAAGGTTTCTCTACAAACAATACACAAAGGCGGGCCAGCAAACCCTGGTTGATCTTATGGTTTTTGATTATACAAACCGAACGAATGTAAAAATAGGAAGGCTCCCTACGATAAACGATCCCGGTTATGACCCATTCAGATTCAATTTTGATGTTGCATGGACGAACAATACCCCGGGTATACAAGGCATCGCGCCATCGGTAGAACCATCTCCCTCCAATGAGCAGGCGCCTCCCCAGCCCCTGAATACACCCCTGGCACCGCCGTCTGTACCTTCGTTTCCGCTCCTTGATATTAATGCAACCTATTTGCCTGTTTGTGGCATGTGCATGCTGCTCCTGATATTGCTTGTCGTTTTAGCGGTCTTTCTGGCTCGTTCTCGCAGGCGGAAGGGTCGAGAACAGGAACAAAGAACACAATCCATTAAATTGCGCTCGCCAAATGAGGAACAGGTTGGGGTTGCGGTTGAGTTGGCAAAAGCAAAAAAATACCAGGAGGCGTTCGATATACTGCAAAAGATCGTCCGCGCCGAGCCGGGTAATGCCAGTGCGTGGTTCAATCTCGGCAGGGTTTTTGCAAGTGTGGGAAATTTCGACGGCGCCGGGAGATGTTTCCGGGAAGCCGAAAAACTCGGACACCCAAAAGCTGTTGACGCATTGGATTGGTTGAGAAAACAGAAAACCCAATAAAGCCGGTAACACAGGCGCGCCTGCAAAATGCACATAAAAATGTTGCCGCCGGGGGTGAGCCCGGCGGCAACTTTCGCCAAAGGAGGAGACAGGGATGAGCAAATCAGAGGTGTCTTGTTGCCGTCTCCAATTGCATGTTACCCCTGTTTTGGTTTTTCGGGCATCGTAAAATGTCACCGAATGTATGTGATGATGTTCACAAGCCGAATTTCAGGTTTTGAAAGCGCTTCCGCGCCGGCGATGCAGCAGGCAGGGTAATTCACTTGCGGGGCAGGCGGGAGAGAATGGACGTATCGCGTGTCTTTTGCGGCGCAGATGTGGTCGTCCCTGTGCGCATGCTCTCCAGTTCGGCGCTGAAACGCATCCAATCCTGTACAAGCAGTACGAAATGCGGGGTCTTATCCTTGAAGAAAAGCGGCGAGAGAAAGAGCCGCAGCGCAGGCTGCGACATGGGGAACGATGTCAACTCGATCACAATCGCGGTCATTTTCGAAAGCGGCGCAACGACATCATACAGGGACCTGGGAACGCTTTTCGGCGGGAACAACGCCCCCATGCTGGAGGACGACGCACGGCGGATCCGTTTGTACGAAATGTTCAACCGCAGGAACGGCGTTGCCAGCCGGAGATGGTCGCTGAACGGCTGGACATACGCGCTCTTTCGCAGCAAAAACATCAGCAGGCTGATGAACAAACTCAACCCGCCGAGGCTCGCAAACACAAGCCAGCGCCATTCCTCATACCCCCAACTGTACAACGCCCAAGCCAGTCCAAACAGCCCAATACCCAAGAAGAGAATCGCCGGATACCAGCGGTTCATCATGTGGGTGTAGATGACGAGAGGATAACGACGTCCGCCTTTTGCCATGGATGAAAAGCGCCTCTACGGTTCGAAACTTCCGCCGCTTCTTTTTGGACCTTTGGACTCGTCCGCTTTCAATTGAGCGATCAGCTTCCCGATGGCTTGTTCGAGATGCCCGCCCCGCAGGCTGAAGGTGACATCGCCGCGCGTCTTCTCGATTATGCCGCGCGCCAGGTCGGTCTGACGGCGCAGTCCGTTGGTGATGGCGTCGGGGTAATCCATGGTGACGAGGATGGAGTAGATGTCGTCCATGTAGCCGAGCAGGCGCTCCGCTTCTTCGGAATAGCCGTGACGGAGAATATCCAGCGTGCGGCGGCGCAGTTCGCCGACGACCTCCGCCAGCCCGTTGAGAAAGGTTGCGGGTTCAACGATCAGCTCTTCGGGAGTCTGAAGCGGCTGGTTCCGAATCAACGCGCAGGTGACGTTCGCTTCCACGAATTCCTTGAGCGCGTCCTGTGTGTATCCCGCATAATACAGGTCGGGGTGGGCGGCGAGGGATTCGCGCAAGGCATCCGCCAGTTGACGGGCTTCGCGCAGTTGGGCGTCCATTGTTTCGGTGTCGTCGCGGTGCACGGCTCGGATGGCGAGCGAACACGCGCGGGTCAGTTGACGCGCCTGTGCGAGCGCCTGGTCGCGTGCGGCTGTACGCGCCTCGAAACTTTTGCGAATCTGCTCGGCGATGGCTTCAAGTTTGTCCATTGTCATTCTTTGGGCGGTTCGGGTTTCGGTGGTTCGGATGGCGGTGCCTGGAAGGGACGGAAGAGGCTGTCTGCCAGGGATGAGTTGCTGGGGAGGTGGATTTCGCCGAAGGCGGCTTCGTAACGCGCGATGTTTTCGGTGAGGGCTCTCAGCAGGAGTTTTGCGCTCAGCGGGGTCATCACCACACGCGCGCGAATCTTTGCGTTGGTTTCGCCGGGCAGAAGGTGTGCGAAATCGAAGACAATGTCGGAGGGAGAATGGGCGATGCGCGCGAGGTTGGCGTAGACCAGTTCGAGGTCTGGCGGGAGCACCAGCGCGGGACCGGCAGGCTTGGGAGGGGTTTGGGGTGTGGTCATTTTTTTGTGAGCCCCTGAAGACATTCAATGCCTTCAGAGGCTTGATAATTTTTAGAAGGGAATGTCGTCTTCAGGGGGAAGTTCCGCCATATCCATATTGCCGATGCCGGCGACGGGTCCGCTTTCGCCTTCGGCACGTGAAGACAGGAAACGCACAGTTTGCGCGGTGACCTCGAAAGAAGCACCGGCTGTACCGTCCTGTTTGGTCCAGATGCGCGGACCGCCCGTGGTTTTATCGGGTGTCAGGCGCCCTTCAATCAGTACCTTGGTGCCTTTCTTGAGATATTGGTTGCATACTTCCGCTGTTTTGCCCCAAGTGGAAATACGAAACCAAATGGTCTCCTTGACCTGCTCACCGTTACCAGCGGTATATTGACGGTTGGTGGCAACCGAAAAGGATGTAACAGCCTGGCCGGAGGGGGTATATCGCATCTCCGGATCCTTGCCAACATTGCCGACGATGATTAGCGTGTGATACATGGGGGAATCTCCTCGTGAGTTAGGGTACCCGTCGAAACACGGCGGGGGGAAATGTGACCACGCTCATTTTACCCCTGCTCGTGTTTTGTAAGAAAGTAATTTAAGGAATTGTCTTGTTAAAATAAACTTCCACTTGAAATCGAGGAGAAAAGATCATGTCTGAAACCGCCCCAAAACGCTATCATCCTGCGCATGTCGTCATCCATTGGCTGATGGCATTGCTCGTTGTCCTGATGCTTGGAGTTGGCAAGGTTGTCATGCCGGGCATCTCTCCCGAAGACCCGCAAAAGGCGATGATGCTTCAGTCCCACACTTATATCGGCGGGGCGATTGCCGTCCTGTTGATCGTCCGGCTGATTCTGCGCTTCACCACCAAACGCCCCGCGCCCGCGGATGCGGGGAACGCCTTCCTGAATTGGACGGCGAAGGCGGTGCATTTCCTGCTTTATTTGCTCCTGATCGGCATGGCGGTCAGCGGGCTGGGCTTGTTCCAGATGGCGAACCTGCCTGCCGTGTTCAGCGGCGCACAGCCGTATCCCGCCAACTTCTTCGATTATCTGCCGCGCGGCGGTCACGGACTGGTCTCCTGGCTGCTGCTGGGGCTGGTGGCTCTGCATTTCGGCGCGGCGATGTATCACCAGTTCATTCGCAGGGATAATCTGCTCGGACGCATGTGGTTCGGCAAATAAGTTAACTCAAGTTGCCACCTTCCAATAGATTTTCTAGGTTTCCCGCCCAAAGCCCTCACCCTGCCCTCTCCCGATGGGAGAGGGGGAAGTCATCCCAGAAGATATAACCTTGTTTGGGGTGAGGGAAGCCTCTTGAAACCAAGGCAGCAACTCGAGTTAAGTTAAAATGAACTTCCGAAGAGCGACTTCGGAAGTTCTTATTTGGAGGCTGTCATGACCGTAAAACATTCCCATGATGTCGAAGCGAAGAACGTCGCCGCGGGGAAAGATACGACCATTCAGGTGTTGATCTCTTCGCAGGAGGGACCGAACTTTGCCCTGCGGAAATTTTCCATGCAGCCCGGCGGCGGAATGCCGCGTCACACCAACACGGTGGAGCATGAGCAGTACGTCCTGCGCGGCGAAGCGGTCATCACCATCGGCGGCGAGACGCATCACGTCAAAGCCGGGGATGTGGTCTTCATCCCGGCGGGAGCGATCCACTCGTATCAAAATACAGGCAAGGAGCCTTTCGAGTTTTTGTGCATCATTCCCAACAAGGAGGATGTGATCAGGATTGTGGATGAGGCATGCTGATGCAAGAAAGACCTTCGAAGTCTTGAAGACCCGGAGGTCTGTACTTTCCACCGTTCACTGAGTGTAGCGCAAAACTGCCGGTGACCTATGCTCAAAGCCGCCGCCGTTCGCCGGTGGGTGCAGGTGAGACGCAGCCCCCGGCGCAGGGATCGGATAGTTAGAATGAGAGGCTGGACAGGCTGCCTCTGCTCGGAATGACCTATAAGGTTGTTGCGCACTACAATGGCGTTTTCATCGGAATCCCCGCTTTGCGCGGATACTTCGGCGGTGTGGCGGCGACTTTCTCCACCAGCACGAGATAACGGTCGTCCGGCACGCCCGGCAAATGGACGGGAATCAACTGCTTCAATTTCCCGCCCAGGATTTTCATCGCCTTTTCAGCGGACTGCGCCTCGGCGGGTCCGCTTTCGCCTTTTTGGGCGAGCATCGTTCCGCCGATTTTTACCAGCGGCAGCAGGTACTCGCTCAGGATGTTGAGGTTTGCCACCGCGCGCGCCACTGCCCAATCGTACGACTCGCGGTGCGCGGGGTTTTGTCCCAAATCCTCGGCGCGGGTGTGAATGATCTCGATGTCTTCCAACCCCAGCGTGCGGATGATGTGCTGGCAGAACATGGCTTTCTTGCCAACCGACTCGACCAGCGTCACGCGCATGTTCGGATAAATGATCTTGAAGGGAATGCCAGGGAACCCGGCGCCCGTTCCCACGTCCACGAGGCGGTGCGGAGGGTTGGCTTTCCACGCCGCCACGCAGGAATACGAATCCAAAAAATGCTTGGTGCGGATGGACTCGACATCACGAATGGCGGTCAGGTTGAATTTCTGGTTCCATTCCACCAGTTCCTTTTCGTAATGGATGAGCGCCATCACCTGCCGCGCCGTAAGGTGGACGTTGAAAAGCGTTTTCGCATCCTGGATGAGAGAGTCCATATATGGGATTATAAAACAAACGGCTGGTGCGTCGTTGGGAACGGCGAAGCGCCCCGTTCGGATTGGAGATTGCAGACGAAAAAAGAGGATGACACCTTGCGCGTCATCCTCCACCGATCACTGGTTACTGCTCACTGCTCACTGATCACTGATTACTTCTTCACTTCTTCAACCTGCGGCTCCGCCTTTTTCTTTCCGCGCATCCGGCGGAAGACGGCGCGTGCGCCGAGGAAGACCAGGTAAAGCGGAATGCCAACGGTGACCAGAACAGGCAGCGTGTAAAGCGTGAAGCGGATGACAAAGTCCACGAAGCCCTGCCAGAAGTAGATCAGGTCCTGAATGGCGTCGCGCGCCACGCCCTGCGGTTCCCAGCCGCCGATCTCGATGGGCTGGACGGTCTCTTCAGCGATGATGCGGATGCTGATGGCGGAAAGCGCGGCGGCTTCTTCGTAGTATTGAATCTGTCCCTTCACCAGCTCGATCTGCTCGCGGTAATACATCAATTGGTTGAAGATGTTGACGACCTCATCGGTGTTTTGCGCGTTCTCCATGAGTTCGGTCAATTCGCGTTCGGCGGCTTCGTAATTCTTGAGGCGGGACTTCAAATCCACATACTCGGCGGTGACATCCTGACCGGAGCGGGTCTCGTTCTGGACTTCGACCACATCCGCCTTGATCTTGTCCAACGCCTCATCCAGACGTTCAGACGGCACGCGGATGGTGACAGCCGCTTCAGGGACGGGGGTATAGTCGCTGGTGTAACTCTGGTACAGGCTGGATGAGACCACGAATCCGCCCATTTTCTGCGCCATCTCCTGTATCTCGTTCATGCGGGCTTCCACATCCGCAACGACAATGGACAGGTCGGCGTTTTGGATGACGATGCGTTCCACGCTCGCGGCGCGGGCATCGCCGCCCCCGCCTGAGCCGGGCGCTTCCTGCGCGGCGGGCTTGTAAGTGGGCATGGCTTCGGGCGCGCCGGCGTAATCGTACTCTTCCAGCATGGCGGGCGCTTCGGTGGCTGCCCGGCTGCCTCCGCAGGCTGTCAGAATCAATGCGGCGATGAGAACAATACCAAAGGGCAAAATGCGTTTCATCTTCTTCTCCTTTTCATTCGGCGATTTCTCTGCCTAAAGGACGCGCCTTGTCGGGAAATAGTTCCGCCCCATTAGACGATGGACAGTGGACGACGGACAATGGACGGTTCTGGCAGGGAATGGGATCGTCCATGGTCTACGTTCTGTCGTCCATCGTCCAAACTTACCACCCTTCCGCGATTCTCACCGCATGTTTTTCCGGCAAGCCCGCCGAGCGGATGCGTTCCTGCACTTCGGCGATGTTGTATGCCACGCGCTTCGGAGTCCATGTGCGGGCTTCGGTGTCGTAGATGGCATAGGCGGCGCGCGGGTCCCGGTCTCGGGGTTGACCCACGCTCCCGGGGTTCAGGATCAACTTCGGGTGGAGGCGAAGCGGCACGTCCGGTCTGGTCTGCTCCACCGTCACCCGGTCCGATCTCTCGTCGCGCACGAAAATGCTCTGGATGTGCGAATGTCCCACAAAACACCAGGGCGTGTCGAAATGGTCGAAGTTCAAACGCGCGGTCAGCCCGTTCAGGATGTACTCCCACAGCGGGTCGCGCGGACTGCCGTGCGCAATGGTCGCCTCGCCGCGCACTTTTGCCTTGGAAGGCAGGGAGCGCATGAAATCCACGTTGGTGGCGGTCAGCACTTTTTCGTGATGCAGGAGCGAACGTTTTGCGTCGCCATTGAACGTCTCCAGCGGCATCTTGCCGATGACCGCCACATCGTGGTTACCCAGCAGGCAGGTGAGGTTTTTGATCTCGCGCACTTCCTCCACCACGGCGTTCGGGTCGGGACCGTACCCGACGAGGTCGCCGAGGCACCACGTCTCGTCCACATCACCGGCGTCCTTCAAGACGGCTTCGAGCGCCGTGTAATTTGCATGAATATCCGACATGACCAGAATGCGCATGTTACTCCAACAGCCTTATAACGTGCTCGATGATTTTTTCAGCCGCTTCTGTTTTGGTCATCAACGGCAGTGGTTCCTTTTTGCCGTCCGCAAACAACAGCGTGATGCGGTTGGTCTCCACCGCAAATCCGGCGTCGCTGGCAGAGATGTCGTTTGCGGCGATGAAATCCAAGCCTTTGGATTTTAATTTCTCGGATGCGTTTTCCAGCAGGTCGCGGCTCTCGGCTGCGAACCCCACCATGACGGAAAAACGCCTCGTTCCCGACCCGGAGCCTGTCACTGTTTTCAGGATGTCGGGCGCCGCTTTGAGTTCGATCTGGGGAATCCCATCCCGCTTCTTGAGCTTGTCCTTCGCCGCATGTTTCGGGCGGAAGTCCGCCGCCGCTGCCGCCATGATCAGCGCATCCGCGCTTTCGTTGAGCAGGACGTCGAGCATGTCCTGCACGCTTTTTACATTGACAATGTTCGCGCCCACCGGCGGGGTCAACGCAGTGGGCGCGGTGATGAGCGTCACGTCCGCGCCCTGGTCGAGGGCGGCTTGCGCGAGGGCGTAGCCCTGCCTGCCCGAAGAGCGGTTGGTGATGACGCGCACCGGGTCAATGGCTTCCTGGGTTCCGCCGGCGGTGACGACGACTTTTTTACCGGCGAGCCTGCCGCTTCGTCCGAGCGCGAGGCGGATGTGACCCAGCGCCTCGGCAGGCTCCACCATGCGTCCCTTGCCGGAAAGCCCCGAGGCGAGGTGTCCCTCCGCCGGACCGACGGCAATCACCCCGCGCGAGGTGAGCGTGGCGAGATTCGCCTGCGTGGCGGGGTGGTCGAACATGCCGCCATCCATGGCGGGCGCGATGAGGATGGGACATTTTGCCGCCAATGCGGTGACGGTAAGGAGGTTATCGGCGATGCCATGCGCGAGTTTCGCCATGGTATCCGCAGTGCAGGGCGCAATGACGAGCAGGTCGGCTGTCTTGCCGAGGCTGATGTGCATGACGTGGGCTTCGTCTCCCCACAGGTCTTTGTCGGTAAATGCTTTGCGCCCGGTGACGGATTGGAACGTGAGCGGGCTGACGAATTTTTCCCCCGCGCCTGTCAGAATGACATCCACCAGCGCGCCCGCCTGTGTCAGTTTGGACGCGATATCTGCCGCCTTGTACGCCGCAATGGACCCCGTGACGCCAAGAATGATGTGTTTACCCGAAAAGATGGACATACTCAGGCGATTATACTTCCAACAGCGGGGAATCCCTGCCGCGAAATTTTTTGGGAAAAATCTGCAAGCCATTCTTCCTGCCCCTGCCGGGTACGCAGCGCGGCTTGATTTGGATGCCGTAAGGCAGGTGTAAGTATTTTTTCCGGGTTTTCAGCCGGAAATCCGTGTACAAAAAAGATGACCGCCCATATAATTGGCGTTCAATAAGGAAACCTGCCCATGGATGCAGCCATCGCCCGCGTAAACCGCTCCAAGGAAGACGCCCGCACAAGTTACAACCGCCTCAGCCGCTGGTACGACACAATCGCTGGAAGCACCGAGAAGAAGTACCGCGACATGGGCTTGCAGAAATTATCCGCCCAGCCCGGCGAAACGATTTTGGAAATTGGCTTTGGGACGGGGCACTGTCTCGTGTCGCTGGCGCAGGCTGTCGGTCCGGCTGGGCGCGTGATCGGGTTGGATATCTCCGATGGGATGCTTGCCGTCGCCAGAGACCGCCTCCAAAAAGCGGGCTTGGACGGGCGCGTGGATTTGCGCCTCGGCGACGCCGCCAGGCTGGAGTTTGTCGAAGCGGGCTCGCTCGACGGCGTCTTCATGAGTTTTACGCTGGAACTTTTCGACAACCCGGAGATCCCGCTTGTGCTTCAGGAATGCCGCCGCGTTTTGAAACCCGGCGGGCGCATCGCTGTCGTTTCCATGACGAAGACCGAGCCGCCCGGCGTGGCGGTCCGCATTTACGAATGGTTCCATGAGACCATGCCGAACTACGCCGATTGCCGTCCCATTTTTGCGCGGCGGGCGATGGAACAAAACGGCTTTGCGATTCAGGACGTGAGCGTCTCGTCCATGTGGGGGCTGCCGGTGGAAATTGTGCTGGGGAAGAAGGCATGAAAATCGTCTACCTTGCAACCGGCGCGGCGAACATGTATTGCGGCAGCTGCATGCACGATAATGCGCTCGCCGCCGGGATGAAGGATGCGGGCGAAGACGTCAGCCTGTTTACGTTGTACACGCCGATGCGTCTCGATGAAGAAGCGGTCGGCGAAAAGCAGATCCTTTACGGCGGCATCAAAGCCTACATGATGCAGCGCTTCCCGAATCCCTTCCCGGGGCGGGATTTGCTGATGCGCCTGGCGGGTTCGCAATTCCTGCACCGCCTGATGCCCCATTTCGACATCGGCTCGGCAGTGGACCCGGTGGCAAACGCCGAGTTGACCATTTCCATGCTGAGGGGCGAGCAGGGCAACCAAAAGGAACTGCTGCAGGAACTCATCGAGTGGATTCGAAAACATTACCAGCCCGATGTCATCCACGTCACCAACGCGCTGATGATCGGCGTCGTCCGTGAATTGAAGCGTTCGCTGAACATCCCCATCACCTGCGGCTTGCACGGCGAAGACATTTTCCTCGAAGGCTTGCCGCCGCAATATCAGAACGAGGCGCTTGCCTTGATCCGCGACCGCGCGCACGACGTGGACCGCTTCCTCGCCATCAGTTCGTATTACGGCGACATGTTCTCGAAGTGGGTGGGCATTGACCCGGACAAGATAGATGTGGTCTACCCGGGTATCGCCCTGAACGATTACCGCGATTTGACTCCCGACCCATCCGCCGCCCGCCCGCTGACGATTGGATTCCTCGCGCGCTTCGTCCCGGAAAAGGGGCTGCATCTGCTCGTGGATGCTTTTGCCACCCTTGTGCGTTCCGGCGAATTCCCCAACCTGCAGCTGCTCGCGGGCGGATACATGAGCCGCGCCTACAAGACGTATATTGACGGCATCCGCAAGAAGATAAAAAGCAGCGGTCTCGAAGAGCGCATCCACCTGCTCGGCACGCTGGACCGCGCTCAAAAGTTGAACCTCTTCCGCCGGATGGATGTGTTCTCCGTCCCCGCGCCGTACCGCGAGCCAAAGGGAATCTCCATCCTTGAGGCGCTTGCCGCCGGCGTGCCGGTCGTCCAGCCGGAGCATGGCTCCTACCCCGAATGGATTCGAGCCACGCAGGGCGGTCTGCTGTGCCGGCCCAACGACAGCCTCGACCTGGCGGAGAAACTCGCCGTCCTCCTGCGCGACGCGGCGCTGCGCAAGCGGCTCGGCCGGCAGGGGCGGCAGGCGGTCTTTGAAAAATTCTCCTCTGAAGCCATGGCATCCGCCACGCTGGATGTAATGCGGAAGTTGAAAGAACCGCAGGCAATCGCCTCCAAACTCCCCCTTGACGCATCTCGATGACAGGCATAGAATAGCGCCCAATATGCTTAAGTCCGCCCGCTGGTTTGCGTTTTATTTTTATTACGGTTTCCGAGGTTCGGTTGCCGTTGGTGGCGCTTAAGTAAACAGAGATTAAACCTGTTCACCTAAAGAGCGAGACCACGACGGTCTCGCTCTTTTATTTTCTCCTCGCTTCCCCCTTTTCCAAAAATGGGAGAGGGCCGGGGTGAGAGTTTTAGGAGACCCTTATGCCCATCCGTGGAATTCGCGGCGCGACCACCGCCGCCGCAGACGAGCCCGAACTCATCCTCGAAGCCACCCGCGAACTGCTCGAGGAAATCCTCGCCGAAAACAGCGACATGCGCCCCGAAGACATTGCCAGCGCCTTCTTCACCGTCACCGACGACCTCGCCTCCACCTTCCCGGCGCAGGCAGCCCGCCAAATGGGCTGGGACCTCGTCCCGATGCTGTGCGCGCGTGAAATCCCCGTGCCGGGCAGCCTGCCCAGGGTGATTCGCGTGCTCGTTCATTGGAACACGGAAGTACTACAATCAGAAGTGACGCACGTCTATTTGCGTGACGCCGTAAGGCTAAGACCCGATTTGGTCTCGGCGCAGTGAGAGTGTAAAAACGTACACACGTACACATGTAAACACGTAGACACGCTCCACTATCTTGTGTACCTGTATACCTGTCTACCTATATACCTGCGTACTTGCATACCTGCCTGCTTTCCACAAGGAGAAACCACCATGATCATCATAATGAAATCCAACTACACCCCGCAGCAACTCGAAGCCGTCGTTGCGGCTGTCCGCGCGCACGGATTGACCCCGCACATCACCTACGGGGTCGAGACCGCCATCGTTGCCGCTGTCGGGGAGTTCCATGTCTCGTCGCTGGACCCGTTCGAAGTCCTCGAAGGAGTCGAGAGCGTGAAGCGCATCTCCCAGCCGTTCAAACTCGGCTCGCGCCAGGTCCACCCCCAGAATACCGTCTTCCCCATTGACGGCTTCAGCGTCGGCGGCGAGGACATCGTCCTGATCGCAGGACCGTGCGCGGTGGAGTCGCGCAGCCAGATTTTGGAAACCGCTCACGCGGTGAGAGAGGCGGGCGCGAACGCCCTGCGCGGCGGGGTCTTCAAACCGCGCACATCCCCATACTCGTTCCAGGGTCTCGGCGAGGAGGGGCTCGAATATCTCGCCGAGGCGCGCGAGCAGACGGGCATGCCCATCGTGGTCGAGATCATGTCGCAGACCCAGCTCGAACTCATGCTGAACTATGTGGATGTCTTTCAAGTCGGCGCGCGCAACATGCAAAACTTCAACCTCCTGCGCGCGCTCGGTGAAACGCGCAAGACGGTGCTGCTCAAACGCGGCTTGAGCGCGACCATCGAGGAACTGCTCATGTCCGCCGAATATCTTCTCGCGGGCGGCAACAAGCAGGTCATCCTGTGCGAACGCGGCATCCGCACGTTCGAGACCTCCACGCGCAACACCACCGACATCAACGCGATTCCCGTTTTGAAACATCTTACGCACCTGCCCGTCATCCTCGACCCGTCGCACGCCACCGGCCACGCCGATTACGTCGCCGCGATTGCGCGCGCCGCCATTGCCGCAGGCGCCGACGGGCTCATCGTCGAGGTCCACCCCGATCCCGCCCATGCGGTTTCCGACGGCAAGCAATCGCTCAAGCCCGAAAAGTTCGCCGAGATGGTCAAACAAGTCAAAGCCATTGCCGAGGTCATGGGGCGCCGCATCGCACCCATCAGGAAGTCCGTTGCGGTTGGATGGTAATCATGGAGGATGGCTTTTCGCTGAAGGATTCGACCGTTGGGATCGTTGGATTGGGACTCATGGGCGGTTCGCTCGCCATGAGCCTGAAAGGGAAGTGTGCCCGCCTGATCGGATACGATACGCATCCTCCCACGCTCGAAGTTGCTCTTTCCAAAGGAATCGTTGACCACGCTGAGATGTTATTCCCCTCTCCCACAGGGGGAGGGGAAAGGGGAGAGGGCAAAGTCAACCTCCTCATCCTTGCGACACCTGTGCCTTCTATCGTCAACTTTCTCCAACAGTTATCGGTCTCTGAGCTCAAATCCCCGATCATCATCCTGGACATCGGCTCCACAAAACGCGACATCCTTCGAGCCATGTCTGCCCTGCCCGAAAACTTCGACCCCCTCGGCGGGCATCCCATTTGCGGCAGGGAAAAACTCGGTTTGGAAAATGCGGACGCTAACTTATATCAAAACGCGCCATTCGTCATCACTCCTCTTGAACGCACCACGCAACACGCACTACGCATCGCTCGGCAGCTTGTCTCAGCCCTCGGCGCAAAATATATTGAAATGAACGCCGACGATCACGACCGCATCCTTGCCTCCACGAGTCACCTGCCTTTTTTGCTGGCATCCGCCCTTGTCCATTCCACTGCGCATGACTTTGCTCCCCTCACCGGACCCGGCTTCCGCTCGACATCCCGCCTCGCAGGGACTCCTTCAAGCATGATGTTGGGAATTCTCAAATCCAATCGAGATAATGTTCTAAGTGCATTGTCCGCATTTCAAGAGCAACTTGCTCGAATCAAACTCTCGCTCATGGCTGAAGATTACACGGCGCTCGAAAACATTCTCAACCAATCCCAAGCCGACTATCTTGCACTGGTGGATGGGTAGACAGGTACACACGGAAACAGGTACACAAGTCTCCAATCGCTAATTCTCCAATTCTCTCTTCCACCAATTACTTCCATGCGTATCCTCCCCATCCTCCATCCCCTCAACGCCGCCGTCCGTGTGCCTGGTTCGAAGTCCCTCACCAACCGCGCCTTGTTGGTTGCCGCCCTCGCAAATGGACAAACCCGCCTCGTCAACGCGCTCTTCTCCGACGACTCGCGCTACTTTGCCCAAGCCCTGCAAACCCTCGGCTTTGACGTTCAACTTGACGAAGCCGCCTCCGAAATGACCGTCACCGGGTTGGGCGGGAAAATCCCGGCAAAGAAGGCTGAACTTTTCATCGGCAATGCAGGGACAGCCGCCCGGTTTCTCTCCGCGTTTCTCACGCTCGGCAGCGGCGAATACATTCTCGACGGCGATGCCAGGATGCGCGAACGCCCCATCGGCGATTTGGTGGAATCTTTGTCTCATTTGGGTTGCAGCATTCGACCAGTGAAACAAGAGGACGATAGACCATTGACCGCAGACCATCGTCCCCCGTCCATGGTCCATGGTCAAATTTCCCCTCCCCTCAAAATCATCGCCTCGGGCCTCCCCGGCGGAAAGACCAAAATCGCAGGCAGCATCTCCTCCCAATTCCTCTCCGCCCTGCTCATGGTCGCTCCCTACGCCCGGACTCCCATCGAAATCGAACTCACCACCGACCTCAACTCCAAACCCTACGTGGACATGACCCTGGCCGTCATGCGGGACTTCGGTGTGGAAGTGAAACGCAGCGGCTATCAATCCTTCTCCGTGCCAATTACTACTTACCAATTACCAATTCCCAATCTCCAGTCTCTAAGCGCTGCTTCTCCAGGTCTCAAATTATCCCCCTCAAACTACACCATCGAAAGTGATGCCTCCGCCGCCTCCTACTTCTTCGCCGCGCCAGCCATCTGCGGCGGGACAGTGAAAGTGAAAAACATCTCGCGCAATTCAAAGCAGGGCGATATTGCCTTCCTCGATATACTTCAAAAAATGGGTTGTACGGTGACCGAGTCAGATAACTCGATCATGGTCCATCGTCCATCGTCCATCGCCGGGCTTGACATAAACATGCGCGATATCCCGGATACCGCCCAGACCCTTGCCGCCATTGCGCCGTTTGCGGCATCCCCCACACGGATTCGCGGCATCGCCTCCGCCCGCCTCAAAGAAACGGACCGCATCCATGCAGCCTGCACCGAACTGGGGAGACTCGGCGTCCGCGTGGAGGAGCATGAAGATGGAATGACCATCTATCCCGTCGAAACGATGCGTCCCGCCGTCATCCAGACTTACAACGATCACCGCATGGCGATGGCGTTCTCACTCATCGGTCTGCGCTTCGACGGCGTCACAATTGAAAATCCGTCCTGCGTCTCAAAGACCTTTCCCGATTTTTTCCAGGTTTTAGAATCGTTGCGTTAAGTAGTCGGTCGAAATAAATTTTACAAAAATACGCTCCCGGCGGCGTCCCCGCCGCCGAGGACGGCGGCATGAGCAGGAATTTGTTTTCTAAAAA
>QMIW01000025.1 GCA_024434165.1 Chloroflexota bacterium
TTCTGGGATGACTTCCCCCTCTCCCGATGGGAGAGGGCAGGGTGAGGGCTTTGGGCGGGGAACCTAGAAAATCTATTGGAAGGTGGCAACTTGAGTTAACTTACTGTTTTCTTTTCCCTGATTTCTTTTCTGGAGGGGCGTTTTTTATCTCGCCCTTATCTCCGGCGAGCAGGGTACTGTCATCCACATCCCCGTAGATATTCACTTCTGTTTTCCTGGTCGTTTCGATGCGACTCAATACTTCCTTGGCGATCACGTCAATAATTTGATTTCCAGCCTGGACGGGTAACTTCTCGCGTCCTTCGTTGGCAAGACGTTGCAGAAATTCCAGATCAATCGGCATTGCTTCGGGAACGTCGGAGAGGGGGACTTTTTCGACGGCTTCGATCTTGGCGATGGTTTTATGAATCGCGGCAAACTCTGCTTGAATGACGGCAAGAAATTCTTTGCGTGTAGCCGCCTCACCCGAAGCCCAGAAGTTTGGATGAATCATTTTTTCCTTTGACGTTGGAGGAAGTGCCATCCACGAATGGAGCACGAATAAACGAATACGGGCGGGCATTCGAATATTCGTGGTTGTCATTCGTGGATGGTTTTCATTTTGTGTTGCGTTCCAGAAATTTGCGTCCATTTTGGATTACGCCTGACTAGTGCCCAAACAACTTATAAAGTGAAGGGGCAAAAGCGGTTGAAATTCACCTTGAGGTCTGCGTAATCCTGACTGCGGCTGCACACGGCAAGGGAGGTCAAGCCATTTTGTTTTCTAAATTCGTTGATCGCTTCCACGCATTTGGCGCGGCTGTCCTGCCGCACTTCATCCAAGCCGTCCAAGAGCAAAAGCAATTTATTGCTTTTCACCCAATCGGGCGCGGTCTTGCGGGGGACGCTGTACAGGTTGTTCAACTCCTGCGCCAGCCAATCGGCGAGGGTGATATTCTCTGTCCACGAGGCGAGGTTGAAGACCATCGGGATGGGATAGGTGACGTCTTCTCTGGCGCGTCCAATCAACCCGCGGGCAAGTTCCAGCAGCATGGTCGTCTTGCCCGAACCAGGCGCACCGAGAATCAGCAGGGAACGTCCCATGCCGATGGAGTCGAAAATCTCCAGCATGGACGTTCCGGCAGGGAGGGTTTCTTTGGTGGATTCTTTTTGAATCGCCCACGGATATTGGGTCACCGCTTCGGGGTCTGGCTTGATTCCCAAGTCCAATAAGGCTGCGCCGTGCAGGGATGCATCCAGCACGCCTTTGATCCATGCGTTTTCGACGTGGTTGAGTAGGATGCGGCGGTTGTGCTGTTCGAGAGTCTCTGAGTCGCTTTTGAAGACGTTGAAGAATTTTTGGATAAAGGTGTTGTTGTCCCCGATAAAGACGTTGCTATCCCTCACATCTCCGTTGATGGAGATGCTCTTGTTGGTAGAAGGATTGGACTTCCGTTTGTCAGCCATGTAGTTGGTAATATTTCTTTGCGAGGGACATCCCCGCTTATTGTTCCTTCATTTATTCGACTTCCTTCAACCTTCCAACCTTCAAACCTTCCAACGTTCCAACTCCCGCCGCAAACATCGTCACTTCGATTTGACGTTTGGTCAGCCTCATCATCTGCACCGCTTTTTCCGTTGAAACTGCCGCGGCTTTCAGGAAATTCCCTGCCATGCCGCCCAGCGCTGCGCCCAGGGCGATGCACTTGGCGATGTCGAGTCCGTCTTTGAGACCGCCGCTGGCGAAGATGGTCATGCCGGGAGCGGCGCGCTTTACGTTCAAGATTGATTCTGCCGTGGGAATGCCCCATCCGATGAACGTGGCGGCGAGTTGACGGGTGAACTCGTCCGGCGCGCGGTGCATTTCGACCTGCGACCAGGATGTCCCGCCTGCGCCTGCCACATCAATGGCTTGGACTCCACACTCGGCGAGCAGTTTGGCTGCCCGTTCGGAGATGCCCCAGCCAACTTCCTTGGCGATCACCGGCGTTTCGAGTTTTTTGCAAACTTCTTCGATCTTTTTGGCGATGCCGACCCAGTTTGTGTCGCCTGCGTCCTGCACGGCTTCCTGGAGCGGATTGAGGTGAAGGTAAAGCGCGTCGGCTTGAATCATGTCCACCGCGCGGCGGCATTCGTCCACGCCGTAGCCGTAATTGAACTGCACCGCTCCGAGGTTGGCGAAGAGCAGAATATCCGGCGCGGCGCGGCGCACCTGGAATGTTTTGGCTTGTTCGGGATGTTCGATGGCGGCGCGCTGGCTTCCGACTCCCATTGCCATGCCGCATTCCTGCGCGGCTTCGGCGAGACGCAGGTTGATGGTCTCGGCTTCGGCTGTCCCGCCGGTCATGGAACTCACAAGGATGGGAGCGCTCAGGGTCTTGCCGAACAACTTCATGGTTGTATCGAGGCGGTTCAAATCCAGTTCGGGCAGGGCTTCATGGATGAAGCGATACTTTTCGAGTCCGGTCGTCAATGCGGAGCGGACATCCTGCTCTAAGTTGATTTTAATGTGATCGGCTTTCCGCTGGTCAATGGGCGCAACTTTTGTCATGGGGGGGTGTTCCTGTGATTGATAATGCCGGCTTGACAGTGCAAGTCAGGCGGTTACAATTGAAATTACATATACCAATTTGGAGGATGTTATGTCAGACACATACAATGAAGTTAAGGGCATCATCAAGGACCTGCTCGGTGCGGATGAGTCGAAGATTACGATGGAAGCGAAATTCCGCGAAGACCTCGAAGCCGATTCGCTCGACCTCGTGGAACTGATCATGGCGTTCGAAGACAAGTTCGGCGCGGAAATTTCCGACGAAGACGCCCAGAAGATCACCACCGTTGGCGAAGCCGTTGCGTACATTGACGCCCGCAGGAAGTAATTGATTTTGGGATTATAACCGTAGAGCCGCCCGGAAGGGCGGCTCTATGTGATTCTTGATGGGATTTGGCGCCCACCCTCAACCGGTCCGCAGGGACGGAAGGGGCGGGCAGGGGATCATTGCAACAGGGTTGGAATTTCTTCGGGGTGTTTGGCAACCTTGACGCCGGCGGACTCGAGCGCCTTGATCTTGTCGGCGGCGGTGCCTGCGCCGCCTTCGATGATCGCGCCCGCGTGCCCCATGCGTTTGCCGGGAGGCGCGGTCTGACCGGCGATGAAGGAGGCGACGGGTTTGGTCATCTTGGTGGCGATGAACTCCGCGGCTTTTTCCTCTTCGTTGCCGCCGATCTCGCCGATCATGATGACCTTTTCGGTCTTGGGATCGTGTTCGAACATTTCGAGGACGTCCATGAAGTTCGTGCCGTTGACGGGGTCGCCTCCGATGCCGACGCAGGTGGATGCGCCCATGCCGAGGTTTTTCATCGCGTAAAGCACTTCGTAGGTCAGTGTGCCGGAACGCGAGACCACGCCGACGTTGCCGGGAATGGCGATGTTGCCGGGGATGATGCCGACCTTGGCTTCGCCGGGCGTGAGCAGACCGGGGCAGTTCGGACCGATGAGACGCACCTTTTTCTGGTCGAGGTAATTGCGGACGCGCATCATATCGTGGATGACGACGCCTTCGGTGATGCAGATGATGAGCGGGATGCCCGCGTCGGCGGCTTCGAACATCGCATCGGGCGCGAAGCGGGCGGGGACGAAGATGATGGTGGCGTTGGCGTCGGTGGCTTCCTTTGCGGATTTGACCGAGTCGAAGACGGGGATCTTTCCATCCAGGACCCATTCGCCGCCCTTGCCGGGCGTCACGCCGCCGACGACGTTCGTACCGTAGGCAACCATTTGGGTGGTGTGGAACAAGCCTTCGTTGCCGGTGATGCCCTGCACGAGAAGGCGGGTGTTTTTATCTACAAGTATGCTCATTGATAACGTTTCTCCATGTCGTTGCGAAGCAGCCTCCCGATTAATGGTGAGATTGCTTCGGGCTGCCGCCCTCGCAATGACATAATCAAATCAATTCCTTGCCGCGGCGACGGCTTTCTTTGCCGCATCGGCGAGAGTTTCAGCGGTGATCATGTTGGCGTTTTCCAGCAAGCGGCGTCCTTCCTCCGCGTTCGTTCCCACGAGGCGCACGACCATCGGCACCTTCGGCTTGACTTCGTCCATGGCGGTCAGGATGCCGCGCGCCACTTCATCGCAGCGGGTGATGCCGCCGAAGATGTTGAACAGCACGGCTTTGACGTTCGGGTCGGTCAGGATGATGCGCATCGCCGCCGCAACCTTTTCGGACCCGGCTCCGCCTCCCACGTCGAGGAAGTTGGCGGGTTCGCCGCCGAAGAGTTTGATCACGTCCATGCTGGTCATGGCGAGACCCGCGCCGTTGACCATGCAGCCGATGTTTCCATCCAGTTTGATGAACGAAAGACCGTACTTGCGCGCTTCGATCTCGGCGGGTGCGTCCTCGTCGGTGTCGCGCATTTCGGCGAGTTCGGGCTGGCGGAAGAGCGCGTTGTCGTCAATCATCATCTTGCCGTCGAGGGCGATCATCTTTTTATCTTTGGTGATGACCAACGGATTGATTTCCGCCAGGGAGGCGTCGGTGTTTTGATAGACCTGCCACAAGCCCATCGCCACCCGGGTGAAGTCGCGCCAGTAATCGCGCGGCAGGTCAATGGCGACGGCGACATCGCGCGCCTGGTACTCGCGCAGACCGAGCAGGGGGTCAATGTGAACCTTGATGATCTTTTCCGGCGTCTTGGCGGCGACCTCTTCGATATCCACACCGCCGGCGGCGGAGGCGATCATCACCGGCTTCCTGGCGGCGCGGTCGTCGGTAATGGCGAAGTAGATTTCCTGGTCAATCGCGGAGGCTTCGTCAATCAACACTTTACGCACCGGAAGCCCCTTGATCTCCATGCCCAGAATCTGGGTGGCGAGTTGCTCGGCTTCGGCGGGGTCTTTGGCGAGCTTTACGCCGCCCGCTTTTCCGCGTCCGCCCACCAGCACCTGCGCCTTAACGACAACGCGACCACCAAGCTCTTCTGCAATTTGTTTTGCCTCTTGAGCGGTGGTCGCTACTCTTCCCTTTGGAATCGGGATGCCGTACTTCGAGAAAATGTTCTTGGACTGATATTCGTGGAGTTTCATTCTTCTCCCTCGGGGGATGTGTATTTTTGCTTGAAAGCACGGGCATTATACCAGAATAAAAAATGAAGGATGAAGTTTCGGCTTCATCCTTCACGTTGTTCCCGCGGGTTCTGATTCCTTACGGCAGCGTGAACCGCATCACGCGGTTGAAGGCGCCGTCCGTGACCCAGACGTGTCCTTCGGCGTCAATGGCGATGCCGGAGGCGATACCGAAACTGGCGCTGCCGTCGCCGTAATCGCCCCATACGCGCACGATCTCTCCCTCACGATCGAATTCGATGACGCGATACCCTTCCGGGTCGGTGATGAAGACATGCAGGTCGTCGTTCACGGCGATGAACGGCTTGTTCTCCACCGATTGACCGAACCAGCCGTACACGTCCCACTGCTTTTCGGGCAGGAACGCCAGCCCGTTTTCCGATTCGAACGGCGTGAAGGTCTGGATGCGCTGGTTCCACGTATCGGCAACGTAGACCGTGCCGTTTTTGTCAATGGCAATGCCCACCGGCTCGTCGAACTGACCCGGCTCGAACCCGGCGCTGCCAAACTGGGTGATGAAGTTCCCGTCCGCATCGAACACGACGACGCGCTTGTTCCCGGTATCGGTCACATAGACCCGCCCCTGGGCATCCACCGCCAGCCCGCGCGGACCGTAGAACGCATCCGGCGCTTCACCCTGACCGAACGACCCCCAGGCTTTGATGAACCTGCCGGTGGGCGAGAATTTTTCGATGCGGTGGTTCCAGGTATCGGTCACGTAAACCGAGCCGTCCGGTCCGACCGCCACACCCCAGGGCTCGTTCAAGGTCCCGTCGCCGATGGGCGTGTTGATTCCGTCGGCGAAGGTGCCCCATTCGTGCAGGATGCTGCCGTCCGTGTCCAAATGCAGGATGCGGTGGTTGCGCGAATCCGCCAGGTAGAGCGTACCGTCCGGCGCGAAGGCAAGCGAACGCGGCGCGTTGAGGACGAGCGGGTTGGCTTGCGCGGCGTCGAAGATTTTATCCGCCGCGAGCAGGATGTATTTGCCTTCGGTGGGGTCTTCGATCACCTGGCTCGTGGTCGGCGCCACGCCGTAATTCCAGATCTGCGAAGCCACATCCTGGCGGATGTAGAGTCGCATCCGGTCGGAGGGCTGCCAGTTCGCCAGGTCCAGGTCGGTGCGCCCGTTGGTTTGCGCGTAAAGCGAGTAATCGCGGTTCAGCCAGATTTGAATGATTCCCGCGCGGGTCTGCGGGTTGGTGAAGCCGTCGCAAAACCTCGAATAGTCCTTCGACTTGAAAAGTTTGAAGAAACCCAGCAGCCCCTTGCACGAGTACTCTTCGGGGAAGGGCTGGCTGGGGTCGCGGTCATACACGAGGCTGAAGTAATCCTGCATGGGCCACCACATGCGAATGTAATCCACGCGGTAGTAACCGGGACCGATGGCAGGCTCGATCTTGTCGAAGTTCTTTTCGTCCACGATGATGACGACCGCATCGCGCAGGGAGCGTGTGGGCTGGTCGAACGAACGCTGGTTGGTGAAATCGCGCAGGTACCACACGATGGGCCACGAAACGCCCGTGTCCGGCGCGGAGGCGTCGTAGGCAATCGCCACGCCCATGCCGCCGGTGGTGCGTTTGGAAATCTCCTCCGCCTGCGCCACGACTTCCTTGACTCCCGTTGCGGCGTGGGCATAGACGAGGAATTCCGTCGCCTGGTCGTAAGTGATGTACGAGGCGCGGAACGATGCCCGCATGGTCAGCACGGCGAGGAAGCCGAAGAACGTCAGCGCGAACACGTTCCGAAACTCGCGCATCGTCCACGAGCGCAGGAAATACACCGAAGCCGCCGCGCTCGCTATCGCAGCAACGACCGGCAGCAGGAAGGCATAGGTCGCCTGCAGCTGCTCCAACTCCTGACCCTGGAACGGGCGCATCGGTCCGTTTGCCAGCAAAAACGCCCGGCTCGTGCTGGCAATGAAGATCGCCAGGGTAACCAGAGTCAGCGGCACGTTCTGCTGTTTGAGTTTTTCCCAGTCGAGCGAATCCACCAGGTGACCGAGCGCCCAGCCGGTGATGAGAATCATGGGCAGGGTAATGTGGACGGTAAGCCAGGGCATGCGCTCGCCCGCAAAGGAAAACGCGAAGAAACTCGAAACGCTCCACCAAACCAGCAGGCTGAAGACGTTGGCGAAATTCCGGTCTTTGGGATGTTCACCCCCGTTCTCATCGGGCAGGCGGGGGACTTCCGGCGCCTCGTTGACTCCGGCGGCGGCTGTTTCCGCTTCGGCGGGCTTGGGCTTCGCCGACAGTTTTTTCCGCAAGCCGACGAAGAGCGCCAGGATGAACCCGAGCGCGGGCAAAAATTCGTAGACGGGAATCTGAATCAACAGGTAGTAATACCAGGGCTGGCTGCCGCGCTCCACATCGTGCTGGACGATCCAGTAACCGAGCGAGCCGATCACGCCGGTGAAAAAGCCGTTGCTGTTGGTAAAGACGGTGGTGTAAAGAATGACATACGGCACCCAGAAAATGAGCGCGGTCTTGAACCATTTTTCGGCGTTCCAGATCAAACCGGCGGCGATGGCGGCGATGAAGGTAAGCACGAGAAACGCGCCGATGACCAGGATGCTGCGCATGTCGCCCATCAGCGCCTGCACTTCCGGCGCGGAGGTGGGAATGGTGATGTCCGTCAGGTTGATCAGGAAGGGAGATAACTGCGGCAGGACGGCCGTCCCCGCGACCATGAGCAGTTCAAAGGAGCGATCGTTGCGGACCCGCTCCCAGGTGTAGCCGCGAATGAGGAAGTATGCCGTCACAACGAGCGCGATGACAGCCGCCAAAACGAAGACATAGGTCAGGGAAAACGCGGCAGGCTCGGGCGGGGCAAGAGGCGAAGCCGTCTCCTCGGGGTTGGCTGGCGCGGCGGTTTCCGTGCCGGAGAGGGTGGAGGCGTCGCGTGTGATCAGCACGTATCCGAAGGCGGCGCCCAGGAGCAGGATCGTCACGCTCAGCGCGATGATGAACGCGCGGTAATCGCCCTCCGCGCCCTGCCATGGACGCCGCGTGACCTGCACGACGAAATACATGGCAAGGAAGAGCAGCGCCTGCGCCGTGTAAATGAAGGAGGTTTCCTTTGAAACGAAGTGCAGGGCGAGCGCGGCGGCGAACATGAAGAGGTATTTCCTCCCGCCGTTTTCGAGATGCCTCAACATGGCATACAGCATCAGCACGCCGGAGAACGCCACGAACGACTCGTTGCGGACGTAACGCCCGTAGTACAGCATGTACGGGGAGATGACCAGTAAAAAGCCGGTGATGAGCGCGCCCCATGTGCCGAAGTACCGCCGCCAGTGCCAGACCATCCATACGGTGGCGATGCTGAACAGGACCGCCGGGATGCGTGAGGTGAAGTCGCTGACGCCGAACAGGAAGTAGGAGAGCGCGACGACGTGGAACTGAAATGGACCGTGCATCATGGGCGAATGCTCGTAGCCCTGCCCGCGATAGAGCAGCCATGAGAAGTAGGTATGCAGGCTTTCGTCGTGGCTCATGACGCGCGTTTCGAGGTCGTAGAAGCGCGTGACCACGGCAAACAGAATGACGAGCGCGAAGACTGCAATCTCGTTCGTTACGGCGGGCAGGGAGGGGTGGATGGGTCGTTCCAGCCAGTTACGTTTTGAATCCATGAAGTTCACCTAAAGTTTCGTGGAATGAGGTTTCATTGCTTTCGTTGAAGGTATGAAGCCGCTTTACGGCGGCATGTTTAGGGAAAAATAATTTCGGCTCTCCCGTAACGAACGGGAAAACGTCTCACCACAAAGGGCACCAAGTACACAACGGGGAAAAGAGGGCTGTTTTTTCGGGATTTCTCCTTTATGACCGTCGCGTCCTTTGTGTTTGCCAGTACCTGGCACAGGTAAAAAGAGTTGTCATGTTAAATAACGGTAGAGCCGTAATTTCCAAATGATAGGCGCGTTACTTTAATGACACGTGAGAGGCATTATATCAGGATGATTGCCGATTTGCGCGTAGGCAGTGAAAGATTTTTCATGGTGTGTTCATTGTGAGTGGGACGGGCGGGGTAGTTGTGTTCGTGAAAGCCGGCGAATGAACGGTGCTGGAAGGCGTCGCGCCGCAGACGGGAATCCGAACCTCCATGCCCGGAACGACGGTGGCGGATGCGAAACCGTTCCCGTTCTGGATGATCTTCACGGAAGTCGAGAACCGCCCGGCAATGCCTTCCAGGGTGTCGCCTTCCTGAACGATGTACCTGATCTCCCGGCATTCTTGCGGAAGCGGGCGGGCGCTGGCGGTTTGTATCGAAGGCGTGGGAATTGGCGAGACGCTCAAGGGGGTTTTTGTGTTTGTCGTCCAGCCCGGTTGCGCGACCTGCCACGCGCTGAGAGCCACTGTCACAAAGACGATGCTGGCGATTGCCAGTTGGGCAGCCCAAACACGCAACGGTTTTGCGGCGGCGTGCCCTGTCAGTGCATCCATGGATAGGGGGGGATGGGGCGCGTTCCAATATCTTTGCGCGACGGCGCGCAGGGAGGTGTCCACGTCCTGCATATCTGCGGCGTAAGCGCGGCAAGCCGGGCAGGTTTGCAGGTGGGCGGATAAAGCGTTGTCCTCGTCCGTGCTCAGGGGGTGGTCGAGGGAACACTGGATTAAGGTGTGCGCTTCCGCATGGGTTAGTGACATCGCAGTTTATTCTCCGTGCAGGGACGAGAGGGCGCTTCTCAATCTCTCGCGGGCGGTGTGCAGGCGGGAGTGGATCGTGCCTTCGCTGATGGAGAGGATTTCGGCGACCTCCGCCACAGACAAGCCCTGGATGTATCGCAACAGGACGACCACGCGGTGTTTTTCGTCCAGTTCATCGAGCGCCTTCAAAAGCACGGCAGACCTTTCGTTTTCGATGACCATATCTTCCGGCGAGGGCGGCCTTTGGCTGTCCGTCCGCAAGATGGAAGCCAGGGTCGCGCGCAGTTTTTCGAGCGCCTTGCGTTTGCGCAACTGACTGCGGCTGAAGTTGAGTGCGATGGTGTACAGCCACGCTTTGAGGGAGGACTTTTCCCGGTACGAGTGGAGGGAACGCAAAGCGGCGATAAAAGTTTCCTGCGTGATTTCACCGGCGGTCACCGGGTCCTTTACAAGGGAGAGCGCCAGCCTGAATACACCTGCCTCGTGCGTGCGGACGAACAGTTCGATGGCTTGCTCATCGCCGGCGAGGCATCTCTCTGCGAGCAGCGACGGTTCGGCTGTGTTCATCTCTACAATATTAACGCACGTGAGAAGGGAATCCTTCACTCGTCTGGCTCCCCAACTTTAATCTGCGCGCAGCCAATTGATGAGTTTCCCGCACGCAGGGTGGATGGAATCCCGCCAGTTTCACAGGATGTCATCATGAGGCGGGAGGATCGCGCTTTTCCAAAACAATCGAACAATCCTCAATATCGGAGAGTTGTATTATCCATCAAACGCGCGGTTCGGATGCCGCCCCTGCGAGTTGACCGCACCCCGCGTTGATGTCAATCCCGCGCCGCATGCGGATCGTGCATGGAATCCCCGCCTGCTCCAGCGTTTGCTTGAAAAGGTCCGCCCGCTGACGGCTCGCCGCCTGCCCCTCGTAGCCTGTGGTGGGGTTGAGCGGAATCGCGTTGACGTGACACAGCAGTCCCTTCAGCCGCGCGGCGAGTTTCAGCGCCACTTCCGGCGTGTCGTTGACTCCGTGAATCAGCGCCCACTCGAAGGTCACGCGGCGGCGCGTTTTTTCCACGTAGTATTTGCAGGCTTCGAGGACTTCGTCAATTTTGTATCGTTTATTGACCGGCATGATGGCGAGACGCTCGTCATCCTCCGCGGCGTGGAGCGAGATGGCAAGGTTGACCTGCCGCTTCTCGTCCGCAAAGCGTTTGATCTGCGGAACCAAGCCCACCGTGGAAATGGTCATGCGCCGCGCGCCGAAGTTGAATCCCTGCGCGTCGTTGAGCCGGTCAACCGCCGCCATAGTATTCTCGTAGTTGTGGAACGGTTCGCCCATGCCCATGAAGACGATGTTGGTGACGGCTTCGTCCCGCTCTTTCAGCATCCGCGCATAAAACATAACCTGCGCCGCGATTTCGCCGCTGGTGAGGTGGCGTTTGAAGCCCATCTGCCCGGTGGCGCAGAAGACGCATCCCATCGCGCAGCCCGCCTGGGTGGAGATGCACAGGGTTCTTCGGACCCCCCTCCGGCTCCCCCCAAATTCTCTGAATTTGGGGGGAGTGTCCCGAAGGGACGAGGGGGGCTCATCCGCCGGATCCCCATACCGCATCAACACCGCTTCGACCAGATTCCCGTCCGAAAGTTGAAACAACGTCTTGCGCGTGGACTTGTCGGAGGAATCGAGGTACGTTCTCACCGTGAATGGGGTGAAGGTGATTTCCTCCGCGAGTCTTTTGCGCAGGGAATTGGGAAGATTGGAGAACTGCTCGGGTGAATCGTACAGATGACGGTATAACCCCTGCCAGATCTGCTTGGCGCGGTAGGCGGGTTCCTTCCATTTTTGGAGGAGGCTTTCGAGGGCGGGGAAGTCGAGGTCGTAGATTAACATAAGGGGAAGAGGAAAAAGGGGAGGTGAAAAGTGGAAAGTGGAAAGAAGAAAGAGGAAAGCATGCCCTGAGCAGCGTCGAAGGGAGGGAAGGGGTGGCGGCGACAGTTCACGAATAACTGGGCTGGCGCAAGGTACAAGTGTAAACGAATGCAGGCGGACATTCGCGAATTCGTGGTCATATTCGTGGACGATATTTTCGTCACCGTCCACGAATGCACGAATGGCTTCACGAGCAAACGAACGCGCGTGGACGGTATTTCCGTCACCGTCCACGAATGGCTTCACGAGCAAATGAACGCAGGCGGACATTCGTGAATTCGTGGTCGTATTCGTGGACGGTATTTTCGTCACCGTCCACGAATGCACGAATGGCTTCACGAGCAAACGAACGCGCGTGGACGGTATTTCCGTCACCGTCCACGAATGTACGAATGGTTTCACGAATAAACGAATGCGCGCGGACAGGCATTCATTTGCTCGCGGTCATATTCAGCGATCTTTCACTTCTTTATGGCATTATCACGGCCGGTTCGCTGAACAGGCTTCATGTCTTTTCCGGGAAAGACCCGACGGTATTCTAATCTTCTACGCCCAAAATTGAAAAGCAGACCCACAGATGCGCCTGTGGCTTTCAAGTAGTTGATGACCTGCGCCAGTTCATCATTTGTCAATTGATGACCGAATGCCTTGATCTCCACGACCACCTTTTGTTCCGGGAACAAATCCAGGTAAAAAGTTGCCGCCCGTTCCCCTTCAAACTCCACACGCACTTCGTATTGACGATACGGCTCGATGCCCGCGTGATCGAGTTTTATCGCCAGGGCATTTTCATACACTTCCTCCTTGAAACCATGCCCAATTTCATTGTGGACTTCCATTGCCAGCCCGATGAGTTTGTAAGTCAGGTCATTGCCGGTTGAATCAATTACGAGGGGCATTTTTCCTCCGCTCTTTTCGAGTATTTCAATTGTAGTCGAAAGAAACAGATACCGTCCACGAATGTACGAATTTACCACGAGCAAACGAACGCAGGCGGACATTCGCGAATTCGTGGTCATATTCGTGGACGGTATTTTCGTCACCGTCCACGAATGTACGAATTTACCACGAATAAACGAACGCGCGCGGACATTCGTGGACGGTGTTTTCGCCACCGTCCACGAATGTACGAATTTACCACGAATAAACGAACGCAGGCGGACATTCATGAATTCGTGGTCCTATTCGTGGATGGTATTTTCGCCACCGTCCACGAATGCACGAATTTACCACGAATAAACGAACGCGCGCGGACATTCATGAATTCGTGGTCCTATTCGTGGATGGTATTTTCGCCACCGTCCACGAATGTACGAATTTACCACGAATAAACGAACGCGCGCGGATATTCGTGAATTCGTGGTCCTATTCGTGGACGGTTCATTCCTCCAGCGAATCCAAGTTCTCTTGCACGGTTTTGATATTGGGATGGTCGGGCGGCAGGAATTTTTTCAATATAACGAGCGCACGTTCGAACATTTCGCGCGCGGCGCCTGGGTCGCCCAGGTCTTGCAGAACCGAGACGAGGTTGTTGACAAGCGTAGCGACATTGGGATGGTCGGGACCGAAGGCGGCTTCGTCAATCTTCAAGGCGCGTTCGAACATTTCGCGCGCGGCAGGCAAATCGCCCAAGTCTTGCAGAACCAAGCCGAGGTTGTTGACGCGGATGGCGGCATTGGGATGGTCGGGACCGAAGGCGGCTTCGTCAATCTTCAAGGCGCGTTCGTACATTTCGCGCGCGGCGCCTAGGTCGCCCAGGTCTTGCAGAACCGAGCCGAGGTTGTTGACATCAGTGGCAACTTCGGGATGGTCAGGACCGAAGGCGGCTTCGTCAATCTTCAAGGCGCGTTCGAACATTTCGCGCGCGGCACCTGGGTCGCCCAAGTCTTGCAGAACCGAGCCGAGGTTGTTGACAAGCGTAGCGACATTGGGATGGTCGGGACCGAAGGCGGCTTCGTCAATCTTCAAGGCGCGTTCGTACATTTCGCGCGCGGCGCCTAGGTCGCCCAGGTCTTTCAGAACCAAGCCGAGGTTGTTGACATCCCTGGCGACCTTGGGATGGTCGGGACCAAAGGCGGCTTCGTCAATCTTCAAAGAGCGTTCGAACATTTCGCGCGCGGCGCCTGGATCGCCCAGGTCTTGCAGAACCGCGCCGAGATTGTTGACGATGCTAGCAACATTGGAATGATTTTCCCCAAGATGGTTTTCAAAAATCTTCAAGGCGCGTTCGTACATTTCGCGCGCGGCAGGCAAATCGCCCAAGTCTTGCAGAACCGAGCCGAGGTTGTTGACATCAGTGGCGACGTTGGGATGGTCGGGACCAAAGGCGGCTTCGTCAATCTTCAAAGAGCGTTCGAATGCTTGACGTGCGCCTGCATAGTCGGCGATCTCCTTCAAGTGATAGCCGTAATTATTCCACAATGTCCCTGCCGATTTGAGGCTTGCCATTCCCGCATGAGCGGCGAGGACGGGCAGATGTCCGCGCAGGGGAGTGAATCTCGCGGGCAAGCCTGTTTGGATTGCTTCATTTGATAATATTCCAATGGCACCCGCCAGCGTTTCGAGCAGTGTCTTGTCATCTTTTGCCAAATGACACGCGTACTCCGCCAGCAGGGGATGCATCGCGGGCAAACCGCCTTCGTCTTTTGTCAGCAAGCCCAAGCCGTAAAGCAGAGTCAACGCCTCGTCGCAGGTTTCGGGGGAGATTTCGAGCGTCTTTTCGAAAATCTCCAGCGGGATGGGCGTGTTCGGCGCAAGAAAGCCGGAGAGCATGAAAATTTTTTGGGCGGTTTCCTCGGCGGTCGAGTAGGTCGGGGCGTCTGCCGAAACTGTATCGAGACCACCGCGAGTTTCAGATTTCGATTCCTTCGCACTCGACCCGCGTGAAAGTCCCTGCCACGAGAGCGCGAAGGTGCGCTGCAAGTCCAAATCATGCTTGGTGGCGGCGGGCAGGTCGGCGCGCCAGTCTTTCATCGAGGGATGCTCCAGCGCCTGCCTGGCTTGTTTCAGGTATTCCGCGATGCTCAGGCGCGGATGTCCGTTCAGGTAACGGCTGGCGAGTTCCAAACCCAGCGGCAGATGACCGAGCCGCTCCGCCAGGGTTTTGAGGTCGTCCCCGCTGTCCTTCCTCCCTGACATCGAGCGTTCGAGGTAGGCAAGGCTTTCCTCTTCGGTGAAGACATTCAATGGGATGGAGGACAAGCCTGTTGCGGGAGTCCAGTCTGTACGGCGCGATGTGACCAACACGCGGATGTTCGAGTGCCGCAGTCTTGCCAGCACATCGCCCGCAAGCGACGGCTCTTCAAAGTTATCGAGAATCACCAGTCGCGGACCGTCCGCCTTCCAGGCGTTCAGCGTCAGCGCAACCTGCGAAGGCTGGTCGTCGGGGTAACCCGCCGGGAACATTTGCCGTCCACAGGCGGCAATCTCCGCCTCGAGTTGCATCGGGTCCGCCAAATTCAGCCAGTGCACCCCGCGGAAATACCTCCCGTAACGATGACCGAATTCAATGGCGAGCTGTGTCTTGCCCAGTCCACCCATCCCTGTCACGGCTTGGGTGATGACCACTGCCTCCCCTCTCCCGCCCTTGGGAGAGGGGTTGGGGGTGAGGGCATCCGCCAGTTTTTTCATGACCGCTTCGCGCCCGGTGAAAAGCGGGTTCGGCGGGAAGGGCAGGTGCGAGCCGGGCGGCAGGTCGCCCGCGGGCGGGATTTCGTCAGTTGAAAGGACAGGGGGTTTTGACGGTTTTGAAACTTTCCTCTCTTGCGCATTCAGAAGGTTTTTATCTCCAATGACGAGATTCGAGCCTTCCACGTTTTTCGTAATGACAACCACGCCTCCCTTCTGCGCAATGATCTTTGGCTCCTGCTTTTTCCTGACAGTCTGCCTTGTTTTCTTTTTGCCGCTGGCGTCGTTTGGTTTCTTCGTCATGGTTTCCCTGCATCAAAAGAGACTATCGTATTTTACCCCCAACCTCAAATCCCGCCGGAAATAACCGCCGCCCAAAAAACAACAATCCCCAAGCCAGCCTTGGGGATTGCTGCTGTCAAACTACCCAACTACTCAACGATATTGATCGGCAGGGTGTTGTTCGTCCCCAGCGCCGCCACTGAGACCTTCTGCGCGATCTTCATGGAAATATCCACGAATGCCTTTGCCGCCGCCGACTCGGGCGCGCTCACCACAATGGGCTTGCCGCTGTCGCCGCCGATGCGCACGTTCTGGTCAATCGGCACTTTGCCGAGGAAGGTCGTCTCGGTGGCTTGCGCCAGCTGCTCACCGCCGCCCGAACCGAAGAGGTCCATGCGCGTGCCGTCCGGCAGGTCGAGGTACGACATGTTCTCGATGATGCCGAGGATGGGCACTTCGAGCGTCTTGAACATGTTGAGTCCGCGCCCGGCGTCTTCGAGCGAAACCAATTGCGGGAGCGTCACGATCACCGCGCCGCTCAACGGGAGCGCCTGCGCCAGTGAAAGCGCCGCGTCGCCCGTGCCGGGGGGCAGGTCAACGATCAGGTAATCCAGTTCGCCCCATTCCACGTCGCCTAAAAACTGGCGGATGGCGGAGTTGAGCATCGGTCCGCGCCAGATGAGCGGCTGTCCCGGTTTGACGAGCAGACCCATCGAGACCATCTTCAGTCCGTACGCCTGCGCGGGGATGATGCGCGGTCCGCTGGGCGGCGGGAGTTTTTCCACGCCGAGCATGGTGGGCGTGTTGGGACCGTAAATATCCGCATCCATCAACCCGACTCTTGCTCCTGTTTGCGCCAAAGCCACCGCCGCGTTGACGGCGACCGTGGATTTTCCCACGCCGCCCTTGCCGGAGCCGATGGCAATCGCATTGCGGATGGGCATATTGACCAGTCCGCGCATGCGGCCGTCGTTGGGCACGTCCGAGTCCATTTTGATTTCGACGGTCTTCACGCCCTCGACGGTTTTCAGGGCGCTGCGGCAGTCCGCTTCGATCTTTCCGCGCAGGGGACAGGCAGGCGTGGTGAGCATCACGGTAAAGGAGACCTTGCCGCCTGAAATCTCCAAATTGCGAATCATGTTCAGGGTCACAAGGTCCTGCCCGAGGTCCGGCTCTTGAACCGTGCCGAGGGCTTTTAATACGGCTTCTTTGGTTGGAGTCATTGGGTTCCTAAAGGTAATATGTCATTGCGAGGAGCGCTCTTGTTCTTCGCGACGAAGCAATCTCTTGATGGAAGTAAAGATTGCTTCGTCGGGCTATCGCCCTCCTCGCAATGACATTAATTCGCGGGCGCCGCAGCCGCCTCTGCCTTTGCCGCCTTCGCGGCTTCTTTCGCCTTGCGGGCTTCCTCCTCGCGGCTGTAATTCTGCGGGCGGATCTGGGCGTAATACGAGGCGGGCTTCAACAGTTTTTCGAGATTGTATACGTTGCGGTTGTACGAGGCGATGTCGAAATCGTGATCCATCTTGATCGCGTCGAAGGGGCAGTACTCCGCGCAGAAGCCGCAGTTCATGCAGATGTCCATGTCAATGTAGAACTCGGCGGGTTCGGGCACGGGCTTGCCGGTCTGGGGATTGTTGGTGCGGACGATCCAGATGCACTGCGGCGGGCAAACCTTGGCGCAGATGCCGCACGAGGTGCAGCGGATCTCCTTTCCGCCGTCCGGTTTTTCATCGTATACCAGGAACGGCACATAGCGGAATTCCTCCGGCGTGATCAATTGTTCTTCGGGGTATTGCACGGTGAAGATGCCGCGCGTGTTTTTGGAGGAGCGGTGCTTGATGCCTTCCTCGCTGTAGTAGCGTTTTTTGCCGCGCAGCCACCACGAAATATCGTCCAGGTACGTATCCCAGAATCGCTTCCAGGTGACGCTCAATCCTTTAAGAATGCCTTTTCCGTACATAGGTTCTCCAGTGTCATGTATCAGGTGTCAGGTATCAGGCGTCAGGTTCATCGGTACAAAAGACCTGGTGCCTGAAACCGAGTACCTGACGCCGGTTTATCTATCCACTTCACCCATCACGATGTCGAGCATCGCCAGCAGGGCGACGAAGTCTGCGATCTTGACGCCTTTGCACATCGTCTCCAGCGCCGTCAGGTTGATAAAGGAAGGCGCGCGGACGTGATAGCGGTACGGGTTCGGCTTGCCGTTGGAGACGACGTAGTAGCCGAGTTCGCCCTTCGGGGATTCGATCCTCCCATACGCCTCTCCCGCCGGGACGCGCACCTGGTACTGCGGTTTCTGCGAGTTGATCGGTCCCTGGGGAATCTGCCTGAGTGCCTGGTCCAGGATGCGCAGGGATTGGTAAATCTCGTCGAAGCGGATGAGGTAGTTATCGTACATGTCGCCGTTGTAACGCACCGCCACGTCGAAGTCGAAGCGGTCGTAGATCGAGTATGGATCGGCGCGGCGGATGTCGTACGGCACGCCGGCGGCGCGCAGACACGGTCCCGTCACCGAAAGGCGCACGGCTTCCTCCGCGTTCAGCAGGTGGACGCCCTTCAAACGAGCGACCAGCACCTCGTTCTCGTTGAGGAAGCGTTCCATCTCCTCGGTCTTGGCGGGCAGGCGGTCGTACACCAGGTCCTTGATCTTCTGCATCACGTCATCGGGAATGTCGCGCACCACCCCGCCGAAGCGGAAGTAGTTGCACATCATGCGCGCGCCGGAGACGGCTTCGAAGATGTCGAGAATCAGTTCGCGTTCTTCAAAGGCGTAAAGGGCGGGGGTATAGAGCGTTCCCAGGTCGTTGAGCAGCATTCCGACGAAGACCAGGTGGTTCTGGATACGGGTCAACTCCGCCATGATGACGCGGATGTATTCCGCGCGTTCGGCGACGGGAATCTTCATCAGTTTTTCGACCGTGGTCACGTAGCCGAAGTTGTTCGCCATCGAGTTGAAATAATCGAGGCGGTCGGTGTAGGGAATGATCTGGAGGAAGGTGTTGCGCTCGCCGATCTTGTCGTGGTTGCGGTGCAGGTAGCCCATGACCGGTTTCAAGCCGGTGATGGTCTCGCCGTTGAGCGATACCGCCACGCGCAATACGCCGTGCGTCGAAGGGTGATGCGGACCCATGTTGACCACGATGTTGTCGGTCTTCATGTCGTCTTCGGAGAGCGGCTTGCTCACGCGCTCCAGCGAGGCATACAGGTCTTCTTCTTTCTCCGGGGTGTAACTCTCGGGGTCGAAGTTTGCCGGGAACTTGAGGTTGTCGCGGAAGGGGTTGCGCGTCTCCGCGTATGCGTGGTTGCCGTCGGGCCAGCGGCTCTTGTAGGGCTTGGCTTCCTCTTCGAAGAAGGCTTCCTTGTAGTCCTTGCGCAGCGGGTGCCCTTCGAAGCCTTCCCACATCAGGATGCGGCGCAGGTCGGGATGATTCGTAAACCGGATGCCGAACAGGTCCCAGATTTCGCGCTCCTGAAATTCCGCGCCGGTCCACACGGGGACGAGCGAAGGGATTTCGATGGGGTCCACGCGGTCTGCCTGAACCTTGAAGACCAGTCCCGGTCCGCCGGTGGTGCGGAAGGCGTGATAGACGACTTCCATTTTGTTCTCGGCGATGTAGTCCACGCCGGTGACGGTGGAAAGCAGGTCGTAACCAAATTCATCGCGGAGGGCAGTTGCCACCTCCACGAGGTTTTCCTTTTTGACGATAAAGCCGGAGTAGCCGGGGCGGCTGTCTGCGGCGACCTTCTCCGGGAAACGAGCGACCAGGTCAACGGTCTGGGTTTGAAGCGCTTCAGCCATCATGCACCTTCCCTGGCTGCGGCAGCCTGGCGGATTTCCGCGCTGCGGCGCACGTCAATCAAATCGGGACCGAGGATGGGCATGGGCACATAATTGGGATCTTCCTTGCCCTTTTGATACCAGCGCACCTTCTTGATGGATTGCCTGTCAATCTTTTCCTGCAATTTGATGAGACCCGCAATCAACGCCTGCGGGGTGGGGGGGCAGCCCGGAATGTACACATCCACCGGCAGGAACTTGTCAATGCCCGCCACTACGTTGTAGCCCTCCTTGAACGGTCCGCCGCTCGAAGCGCACGCGCCCATCGCCACCACATACTTGGGCTCGGGCATCTGGTTGTACAGGCGAATCAGGGCGGGGAGCATCTTCTTCGTCACCGTGCCGGAGACGAGCATCATATCCGCCTGGCGCGGGGTGGGGCGCATCACTTCCATGCCGAAACGCGCCATGTCGTAACGCGAAGCCTGCGCGGCGATCATTTCGATTGCGCAGCACGCCAGACCGAACATGAGGGGCCACACCGAAGAACGGCGCCCCCAGTTGTAGAGCCGGTCGAGCGTTGTGATGGCTACAACATTCTGCATGTCTTCAGGGATGTTGTAGTTGGGGAGATTCAAGCCTTCAATTTCCATGATGAGAGTTCTCCTCGAACCAGTCTTGGTAGATTGCGTAAAGGATGTCGTCGTTTACCAGCGCGGGATCATCCTCGAATTCCGAAAGTTCCAGCGTCCATTTGTAGATTTGCTGCAGGGAAACCTCTTCGATGTTCACTCCCCTGTGCCGCCTCCGAAGTTCCAATGCGATGGCATACGTGGATTCCCAGTTGAGCGTCATCACTTTTGGTGTTTTCCTTCACAATTGTGCGGATTATAGCACGGCGGCGGAATTCGTCAATTGAATTATGGAAATATATATTTGCAAAAATGGATTCATGAGTATAATCACTTCCGCCGAATGACATTCCCGCCTCCTTCCCCGGCGGTAGTTGGTTCTGTTTCTTTGAGTAACTGCTCAGCCGACCTGGGTTCGCGGGGATAAATCCCCCGCTCAGTACGTTGTACCCACCCGCCGCGCCATCCTGCAAAGTCCCATGACAACCTCCCGCCAAAAAATTCTGACTTACCTCAAAAAGACCCGCTTCGCCTCCGCACATGAAATCGGGCGCGCATTGAAACTATCCGCGCCGAATGTGCGGCATCACCTCTCCATCCTCTGCGCCGACGGGCGGGTGGAGGCGGCATCCGTCCGCGGCGGCGCAAAAAGAGGCAGACCCGAAAAACTGTACTCGCTCTCGCCGGCGGCGCTGGGAGATAACCTTCCCGCGCTTACGCTCGCCCTGCTGGCGGAAAACCCAAACCCAAAAGTCATCGGCGCGCGCATGGCAAGATCGCTGGGACTGGTGGAGACAGCCTCCACCGGCGTGATGGCGAAACGGCTCGCTGCCCTTGTGGAAAAACTGAACGAACTGCACTATCAGGCAAGATGGGAGGCGGGCGCGCAGGGTCCGCGCCTGCTGTTTGGGCGCTGCCCGTATGCGAGGGTGATCGAGGGACATCCCGAAATCTGCAAAATGGACGAAGCCATGCTGGGGACCGCGCTTGCCCGTCCCATCGAAGCGGCAAGGAGGAACGAGCCGCCAAGCCAGGGATCGTGTCCGTTGTTGTTCAAGATCGGGTGATTAACTCGCCTTACGCAGTACCGCAGGATTCATCCCGCCTTTGCGGCGCACCATGAATCCTCCGCGAGGACAAGTTGTTGCGGTACGGGTATACCGCGTAAGGTGAGTGATTAAATCGGGCAGGATTTTTCGATCAACGCCGGTCCGGGTGGAATCTTCGGCATGGTGACGGGGTCCGAATTTGCGGCGGCATAGGAGGAAAGGATCGCCTGCACATCGTCTGAGTAGAGCGCATCCACCGGGATGACGCTGAAAATCAAAATCGTATCGGGACTGAGGCTGGAAATATAAACGATCGAGGGCGGGGCGTTTTCGTTGATGAAACTCTTCAAGGTAATGACGGTGAACCGGTTTTTCCCAAGCGCCCTTTCCTGGCTGTGGATGATCGAGTAGGATGTGCCGTCAATCAGGTGGGCGTACGAGTCGGTGACGGTCAGGCTTGGGTCCATGCCGGTTGCCGCGGTGATATCCATGGAGACCGCTCCCTGCGGAGGGACCCCGCCGATCCATTCGCCGCGCTCCGAGTTGGCGGCGAAAAAGGCTTCATCGTAACTGCGGATGGTCATCGAAGCGATGACGCCTTCGGCAGGCATGGGAGTCACCTCCCACCAGCAGGGCACGGCAATGCCAAACCCATAGCGTTCGTTGCGGACTTCCTTCCACAGCAGGGCTGAAGGGTTCGACTCTGCCTGGGTCGGCGGAGCCGCTTCATCGGTCGAAGGAAGCGGCGCGGCTGTCGAGGGGGTGGGAGCGCAGGCAGCCACCAGCAGGATGGACGTCAAAAAACTGATGATTCTGATTCTCATGTCAAGCTCCTTTTGAAAAACGGGCTCTCCCGTAACGAACGGGAAAACGTCTTACCACAAAGGACACCCAATACACAAAGGGGAAAAGAGGACTGTTTTTCGGGATTTCTCCTTTGTGTTTAAGATTGGTTTTCCCGTTAAAAACGGTAGAACCGAAAAACGGTAAAGGGATTTCATCCGGGGCTGAACTCCTTGTGAACGACTTCGATGTTTGCGGCGTTCAGGAAGTTCAGCGCGTTCTCGTCCGTGCGGTACGCCACGCTGTAGACGATCCGCGTAATGCCCGCGTTGATCAACGCCTTGGTACAGTTGATGCACGGCAGGTGGGTGACGTAGCAAGCTGCGCCTTTGGTGGAGACGCCGTGTAACGCCGCCTGAATGATGGCATTCGTTTCGGCATGGATGGTGCGCACGCAGTGTCCATCCACCATGAGGTGTCCCGCTTCGTCGCAGTGCGCCTGCCCGGCGGGCGAGCCGTTGAAGCCGGTGGTGAGGATGCGTTTGTCGCGCACGAGCACACAGCCGACAAAGGCGCGGTCGCAGGTGCTGCGCTCTGAAACGGCGTAGGCGATTTTCATGAAATAGGAATCCCATTCGGGGCGCATCGTATAAATCTCCGTTTTTGTGAGGGTTGGGCAATTTTACCCCGTCTGTTTGCGGTGTAGCCTTTTCGGGCGAACGGGGTTTAAGCAGAAAAGGAGTTGTTTGCCATGTCTGAAAATGTACAAAATTTGTCCTTCTATGACCGCCCCAATGTCGAAAAATTTATCGTGCCCGTTGGCGGCGGAGTCCCGGTTGGGCTGGAGGGCGTTTATAACCCCGCGTTGGGGATCGGGGGAGCGTACGGCTCATGGGGGCAGAGTTACAGCAATTCGAGCCTTCCGTCGTTCGTCGAGAGCCGGCTCGGCGAGCCGCTGGGCGCCGGGGATGTGTTGAATTTATCTGAACTGGGGTTCGACTACCGCCAGCACATCCCGCAGTTGAACGACGAGCAGAATCTCGAACTGGAATTGGAAGTGGGTGCGCGCCTGCTGAGAAAAGCCATGCAGGTATGCGGGTGGTCCCCCTCGGAGATCGAAGGCGTTCTGATTGGGTTGAGCGGACCGGTGTCGAACGATTACGTGGGGCGGATTGCGCGCATGGCTGGGATTCCCGAATCTGCCCTGAAGGTCAGCGTGCACAAGGCGTGCGACGGCTCGATGGGCGCTTTGCACCTTGCCCTGAACCCCGAACTTTCGAGACCGGGTCAATTGAACGTTGCCGAGCGTTTACGCGGAAAGAAGATTTTGGTGGGCGGCATCGAAGGCTTGAGCCGCTTCACGTGCGGTTCGAAGGATAAGAACGCCTTGCAGTTGTTTGGCAACGGCATGGGAGCCATCGGCGTGATTCCAGGGGAAACCATGAATCTGCTGGCGGGGAAGAGTTATGAAAATTATGACGAAGAAGGCTTGCTGGCAGTGCGGATGTACTACCCGCATTCCCGCCCGGACCCTTCGTCTGACTCGCTGGTGGATGTGGTGGCGGAGCAGGAAAACCATATCCGTGTGGCGGGGTTGATGAACGAGCCGAAGGACGGCGCGTCCATCGAAATGGCGGGACTGATGGGCATGGTGAAGTTGTTCGTCCGTACCGGGGTGCAGGTGGTCGCCGATGTATACGGGGAATACCATGCGCTGATGGAGCGGCTGGGGCAGTCCGGCAAGTCCATCACCATGGGCATCGTTCATCACGCCAACTACAAGATCAACGCCCTGAAAGCCAAGCATCTTTCCAAACTGGGAATCGAATTCCCCATGCCCTGGCTGTTGAGCGATTTCGGCAACGTCAGCGCTGCCTCCAATATGATCGCCTTCCTCCGCAAATTGCCGGAAATCAAACTGGGTGATCACATCCTCTTCGATGGATTCGGCGCAGGCACCTATTACGACGTGATGGCTGTCTCGATGGGCTCCTCTTCGTAACCCCCATAAAACGAGCGCCCCTGCCAAACCAGGCAGGGGCATTTATTTTTATTGGACTTTATCGGAATTAACTTTTTCGCCACGAAGTTCACGAAGCAGCACGAATTTCTTTCGCTTTTTCGTGAACATTCATGTTCTTCGTGGATTCCCGCCTTATTTCCGATAAGGGCTATTTATTCCACCGTCACGCTTTTCGCCAGGTTCCTCGGCTGGTCAACATCCAGCCCGCGGATCGTGGCGATGTGATATGCCAGCATTTGCAGGGGCAGGACCGTCACCACCGGGGAGAGCATCCACGGCGCTTCGGGAATCCACAACACATGGTCTGCCATGCCTTCGACGAGTTCATCCCCTTCGGTTGACACGGCGATGACTGTGCCTCCGCGCGCCTTCGCCTGCTGAATCTGCGAGATCATTTTCTCATGCCAGGGGTCTTTGGGAGCCAGACAAAGCACGGGCATCTCTTCGTCAATCAGGGCAATGGGACCGTGTTTCATCTCGCCGGCGGGGTAGCCCTCGGCGTGAATGTAGGAAATCTCCTTGAGTTTCAACGCGCCTTCATACGCAATCGGCATGTTGATGCCGCGCCCCAGGTACAGACAGCCGCGAATATCCTTCAAGGCGTGGGCGACCTTTTCGATTTCGGCTTCCGTATCCATCACGCGCCCAGCCAGGTCGGGGACGAGGCGCAGGTCTGCCACCAGTTGGCGGCGGGTCTTTTCGTCGAGCGCGCCGCGCATATCCGCCAGCAGGATGGCGAGCATGTACTGGTCTACGAGCGGCGCGGTGAACGCCTTGGTGGATGCCACGCCGATCTCCGGTCCGGTTTGCATGGCGATGTAACCGTCTGCAATGCGCATGGCTTGCGAGCCGATGGCGTTGACGATGCTCCAAATGATGCCGCCCTTGCGCCTGCCTTCCTCCATCGCGGCGAGCGTATCAGCGGTCTCGCCGGATTGCGAAATGGCAAGCACGACCGTGTTCTCGTCCACGATCGGGTCGCTGTACCGGAACTCCGAACCGATCACCACTTCCACCGGGATGCGGGCGATCTTTTCGATCAGGTATTTGCCCACCATGCCGGCGTAGGCGGCGGTGCCGCAGGCGGTGATGTAAATCCGCTGGATGCGCTTGGCGAGTTCGGGCGTGAGATTCAACTCCGGCAGGCGGATGCGTCCTTCTTTGAAATCCACCCTGCCCGCGAGCGTGTCGGTCAGTGCGCGGACCTGCTCGTGAATTTCCTTCTGCATGAAGTGGCGGTATTCGCCCTTTTCCGCCGAGACCGCATCGAATGAGATCGTATGAATCTCCGGCTGTACTTCCTGCCCGTCGAGCGTTTCCACGCGAATGCCGCCGCGCGTCACGACCGCCATCTGCCTCGATTCGAGGAAGATTACCTTTCGGGTGTGTTCAAGGATGGCGGGAATGTCCGACGCCAGGTAGTTCTCGTTCTCGCCGATTCCAAGCACTACTCCGCCTGCGTTGCCGATTCGCGCGGCGATGATCTTGTCCGGCTCTTCGGTGGACATCAACAGCACCACGTTGGCGCCTTCGATCTGCTTGAACGTGCGGCGCGCGGCTTCTTCGAACCCGACCCCCGAAGCCTTGTGGTTTTCAGCGAGATGCACGATGGTTTCCGTATCCGTATCCGAGTTGAACACGATGCCTTCGCTGGTCAGTTCGTCCTTCAACTCGAGGAAATTTTCCACGATGCCGTTGTGCACCACGACCATCTTCCCGGTATTGCTGACATGCGGATGCGCGTTCCGTGCCGAAGGCGCGCCGTGAGTTGCCCAGCGCGTATGCCCGATTCCCGGCGCCCCGGTCAACGGCGATTTGGCGACCAGGTCAATCAACTGCGACAACTTTCCAGCGTCGCGGCGGACTTCGATATGGCTGTTGTTGATGACGGCGACTCCGGCGGAGTCATAGCCGCGGTATTCCAGTCTTTTAAGACCATTAAGGATGATCGGCGTCGCGTCGCGCGGCCCGATATATCCGACGATTCCACACATGTTGGGGGATCCTCCAATTTTGTTTGATATGGATGTCAAGGCACAGGCGCATCCGACTTAACCGACGCCTGTCCGCTTGACCTCATGGTTTTTGCCACCCTCTGCCTTTTGGTTCCCCCGGTTGCCCGCGGGATGTTGTCGGCAGAGATTTATCCTGGAGGGAAAGATTGACGGGTAATGGCGTACCCGGAGGGCTTCCGCTGATCCTTCGATTTTCAGGCGCCGGTGGCGTCCTTAACTCCATTTCGCAATGGAGAACCCTCTTCCTCGTCAACCCCGCAAAGTGCGGGGTCCATGCGCTGTCTTTCCCGTTTGTGAATGTCCGCTGCACCTCCTTTCGATGACGGGCAGGATTATACCGTAAAAATACCGCCAGCCAATTGGCTGGCGGTAAGAGACATCTTCCCGGCTTAGCAGTCTGTACAGATCGGTGTGTAAGTCGGTGTCGGCGACGGCGTTGGAGAGGGAGTTCTCGTCCGTGTTGGCGTTATTACGGTAGGTGTCCGTGTTGGCGTCCTCGACGGGGTGTAGGTGATCGTCGGGGTATTGGTGCGCGTGGGTGTGTTCGAGGGTGTCGGCGTGCGAGAAGGAGTAGGCGTCCTCGACGGCGTGCGCGTGATGGTGGGCGTACGGGTAATGGTAGGCGTACGCGTGATGGTGGGCGTGTTTGTGATGGTGGGCGTGTTGGACGGAGTGGGCGTGTTCGACGGTGTGGCGGTATAGTTGTTGATACTGCCAGTGACGACGCAATCGCCCCAGTTCGGGAAGGTGAAGGTCAGGCTGACATTCCAAACGCCGTTCCATGTGGAGTTGCTGAAGTCGGCGATCCAATCCAATGTGGCGCCTCTGCCGTTCAATTGCATGTCCGGGGCTGGCGAACTCACTGGCGAATCCACGATATTCGGCGTGTTTGGCGGGTCGTAGTAGGTAATCCCGCCGAACTGGAAGTAGTCGAAATACCTGCCCACTACCGGCGACGGTGACCAGCTCAGCGTGGAATTGGTCAAAAACGCCGGGGCGAAGTTGTTGTTCTGAACGCGCGCCTCAAAGTTGTCTCCGTTGAAACGCGTGCGGTTGATGAAAATATTGCTGCACGACGGCGTAGGCGTGTTGGTGGGCGTACGGGTATTGGTGGGGGTACGGGTTATAGAAGGTGTTGGAGTGGCTGTTGGCGTGTTGGTTGCAGTGGGAGTAAAGGTGTAGGTTGGCGTATGAGAAGGAGTGAAAGTTGGGGTTGGTGAGTTGTAGACAAACCCGCCGCCGCCGCCGCCCGGATTTGGCGGAGGAAAGTTGACGATCTGAGCGGTTTCAAACGTTTCATTCCGCCCGACGCGATATGAGGCGAGATGAATCATTTCCGGCTGAATACCAAAAATGGGAAGGACAATGAACGTAAAGTTGTAATCAGCGGCCACGATTACCAAATCGCCGGGATCCCCTGCGCTTTCTTCGGGTTTTATGCCAGCCGGGTCTCCGCCAGCGGAGGTGCATTCAGCATATTTCGTGAGGCTGCCCATTTGCGGGCGGACAAAGTACAGCCCGGCAGGATCGGGTATGGTTGGCGTAGGTTCGGGTCCCGCACACACAGTAATCTTGAGGCGCTCGATCTCGGTTAAGGGTCGCGCCACATTATCGTCTTCATTATAGTGAAAGCCTAAAATGACACGGCGAGTTTCCTCTTTAATGGAGAGTAGGCGCGCATCTTTGATCTCCTGCTCTTCATTGCCTGCCGCGCAGGGAGAGCCATCGGTGCTAACCGCCCCGCAATTTGCAGGAGTGTATGAACCTGCTGAAGCATAACGGATGCCAAAGCGTGTTGAATTCTCGATGATTAGCCAGGCATAGAACAAGCGCCCGAATTCAAGCAAGCCGACCAGAACAAGCAAGAGAATGGGGATGATCAGCGCAAATTCCACCATGGCTTGTGCTTTTCTGTGGCGCAGGTTGCTGCGCATATTTGCACGGTTCATACGACGCTCCATACTGAAGAATAAATTCTGCCTATTGCGAAATTTTTGTGGCAATATTTTGGGCGATGATCTCAAAGATATTTCGCAGGGTTACATTGTTTGGCGCATAAAAATATTCGCCATGATTAATGTCAGGGTTTAAGAGGTTGCCCGCTTCGCGCGCAATGTATTGGAGTAGAAGTTCCGCCTCGCCATCGGTCGAGCCGGAAGGTTGTCCCGATGCCAACGTTTTGACATTTGCGCCCAATCCAATTGTATAGATTGTAACGCCGCTGCCGCTCTTCATGGCGGCAAGGTTATCTGCCTGGTCGCGGGCATAGTCCTCTGCATCATACAACGAGATGTCTATCGTCACGTCGTTGATGGGATTCGTATAAGATACCAGCGGGTCGCTCGCGTCGTGGTAAACGCCCGGATATGCGTCGCGGCACCACAGTGGTTTTGGGTCGGGCATCAAAAAGTACAGCCAGGTATTTTGCGGACAATAGCCGTTGGGGTAGTCGGCAAGGTCGGCGCTGCTTGGCGTGCTGGCGTTGGCAGGACCGCTGGCAAGAAGGACGGTTACCCACAACGACTCAGTGCGTTGATTTGCCGGGTTTCCGCTGCCGGAGTAGGCATTCCGAGCCAGGTTCAGCATTCCGCCAATGTTACTGGAAGGGCAGGAGGATGGGTCGGCGGTCGCCTGCACCCCGGGGTCCGGATTCCCAATGCGAATCTGAAAGGTTTCGCAAATGGGTCTGTTAAACGTGCCGCTTAGATATTGCAGGCACTCGCCTGGGGTGTCGGTTCCATCGCAAATGCGGGGTTGAAATACCTTGAGAGTATCAATCGAATAAAGGATGGCATCCCGGTCGAAAGAAAGCGGCAACACTTCCACCGGGTCGCGCGCGACGGCAGATGACGAATTAGCAGCCTGCCCGGTCATGGCGATAACGGAAACGCGGTCATAACCGAAATAGATCAGCGAATCCACAAATTCGAGCGCCACATCCTTGACAGCCCGCATCGGTTGGCAGTTATCGTTTGTATTGCACACTCTTGGATCGTCGCCTGGATCGGGTCTGGTCGGATTGCCCGATGTTTCATATGCCATGGAGCCGGACGTGTCAATAAGCAGCACAAGGTCAATGGTTGCCGCTTCGCCAATGGAGGAAATCCGAAGTTCTGTACCGTTTATTCCAAGGACGCGCAGAAAACTGAATGTAATATCTGCCACGGCAGTAACTTCCACCAGCTTTCTGTTTTCGATTGGATTATTAATCGGGTCGGGGTTGCATAGGGAGGGACGATCTGCGCCGGAATTTTCGCAGGTATGAATTATGATGTCCCTGACGTTATTCATTTGATTGACCTGCAAAAAACTGCGCGCCGCATTTTCCATTGCGCTGACGTTCAATACGCCGGTGTTGGGGTCGGGTCGGAATTCCTGAGCAGCCGCTACCGCTGCCGCGTCCACACTCCGTTTGAGCTTTCCGTATTCGATCAACAATATTCCTGTGTCGGCTACCAATCCTACGATAGCGACGAGCCCAATAAACGCAAACGCGATTAAGATAATCGCTTGTCCACGCTCTGATTTTTTTGCGTAAATTTTCTCGTTTGGCTTTTTCATAAGGAATGCCCTTTGCTAAGGGGTAGTACTATCGAGAGGCTTTGCATAGATGGTTGGCATGACGACAGAAATATACAACATGGAAGGCCTGCTGGGCGAAAAGAAGGGGAGTGTCCATGGTAGATTGAGAGTGCCTTCGTAGCTGTAATAAATTTCAATGATTAACAGCCCGGCGTCCGATGGTTCCGCTCCATTGGCAGTCATTAGTTCCTCGATACGTTCATCTGAATACGCGGTAGGTGGGTCCGTGTCGCTGTAGTGTTTGTAATACAGTCCGCCGGAATGCCGCGTGATGGTCGCGATGCTGTCGGGGGTCGTGCTTTCATCTACCTCTATGCCGATCAGGGAAACCAGGATGTTGTCGCGGGTTGGATCCATGGCGATCTGTCGCGAGGCGGGGTCGCCGGAGGGCGCCAACAGTTCCACTATATATTGTGCTGTATCCTGGTAAAAGACAGGATTATCTGTTCCGTCCGGGTTATAGGGATTAGTGGTGCTGTACCGACGGGCTGTAGTGCGGGCGGCATCCTGGATGGACAAGTACGTGTTTAACAGGAAACCAAATTCGATCATGCCCGAAAGCAGAATGAGGATGATGGGCAGGGTGATGGCAAACTCCACCAGGCTCTGCGCCCTGGGTTTGTGCCATCCCTTCCGCGTGGGCAGCCGGGTCTTTTTATTAAGCCTTAAAAATGAGAATACTCTTTCAAGCATTTTTCTCATATTTCCTGCTCACTTTTACAATGGCTCATGGCTCGATGGTATCCTACATGGGTACTAAGGCTGAAAGCGATCATTGAGTTGTAATGAAAGGGGGGTGCGAACGATCGCCAGGGACGATAGATATAGACATTATATACCAATATTCACACTGCCGAAAATGTGACAGGAAGCCGCAACGCTTACATTTCTGTAAGATTATCCTGCGGAAACGCCCTCTCACTTGACCAAAACGACCTCCGGCATGGTGAATGTGTCGTAGTTTTGCTCGTCCTCATACTTGACGTAGATATTGTCGGTGCCATCCACCTCGATGTAGTACCCGATGATCTGGCTGTGGTAGGCGCCTCCGCGCAGGTGGTCCAGCCCGTTGATGTGGATGTCCGCCGAGGGAGCGTAGATGGTGCCCATAAATTTCGACTCGTCGCTGCCGTTCAGGACGATCTCCCCTTCGTTCAGGATGGGCATATAGAGCAGTAGCCCCTGGTTCGGTCCGGAGTTTGGCGCGCTCAGATCCACGGTGGCGTTTCCGCTGATCTTGAAATCCCCATCTTCCATGATGATGACCACGCCATGCCCTTCAAGGGTTTTTCCGTCTCCCACGATGAAATCGCCCTGTATGCAGTAAATGCCCTTGTCCAGCGACGTGGCGCCGTCGGGAGGAAACGGTTCGTCCTCCTCCCAGTTTCCCGGGGAGACGGTTGCGGTGTCCTGGTCGAAGGTGGCGATTTTCGAGCCGCATCCCGCCCGCGGTTCTCTGTAAGCGGGTGGATAGGGAATGGGCGCGATGCCGGTTTCCATGGGGAAGGGGGTGATGAGCTGGGGTTTTTGCACGCGCGCGCCGCCCACCACCGAGATGCGGCTGGCATCCCTCACGCGGATGCTTCCGCTCCCGAACGAAATGAAGGCGCATTCCGGGTTGTTGGAGTTGACGAACAGACCGCCGCCTTCCAGATTGAGGGTGGCTTCATTGTGTACCCAAAACGAAATTCGCCGGTCGCAGTCGCTTCGGGGGGCGAGGCTCACCACCGCGTACCCGGGGAACATCTCTCCAAGCACGGCGGGCTTGGATTGGGAGACCACGTTGGCTACATTCGTAATGGTTGGAATACCGATGACCACGCCGAAATAGGTGCGAAGGTGCGAAGTGATGATCACCTCGATGTATTCGGAGTTCCCGCTGTACGGTCCGGTGAGAGGCGGGGTGTTCAATTCAACGGTGTTGGTGACGCCGTCGTTGTTATATCCGTTTGCCGCGGCGGTTGCCAGCGCAGCGGCGCGCCAGTTTCCACCTTCGATTCTCGTCAACGCAGCGGTCAGCGCAGCAGCGGATGCGGCGGTTTCCGCGCGGCGGCTGTCTACATAGGCGTTTACGCCGTCAATCGCCAGCGCCGACATGCCGATCAGCCCGATGATCGAAAAGACAATCAGGATGATCGCCTGCCCCTTTTCACTGATATTGGATTTAGCGAGGGGTGGGAAATGTCGTCTCATGGGCATGGCGGCTGCAGGATCACGTTGGTCGCCGTGCCGGTCAAACGGATCGTATCGGACCCGATGATTTCCCCGGCAAACGGCATGATGATGGGATACTGGTAAATGACGTTGACGCGAATGCTGTTGGCGGCGCCGCCAGTGATGCCCTGGCAAGCCGCGCCGGTGGTTTGAATCTCGACGCTGACCTTCTCTGTGTTTCTCAAATCCACCGGCGAGGAGAAAATGCTTTCCTCCTCGGTGCGCGGCAGGATGTTGCGGGCGCGGTTTTCGATTGCCTGTTTGTTGGTCGGGTTGAACGAGCCGTACAGCGCCCCTTCCTGCGCCGCGTCCCTGAGGATGGCATAGGAGAACAACGCCATGCCGAAATCAATCGTCCCAAGCAGAATCAGGAGGATGACCGGCAGGCTGATCGCCAGTTCGATCAGGCTCTGACCTTTCTCTTTTCCGAAGGGTCGTTTTGGATTCTTCACCGTCATCTTTCTACCTGCTCGAATCCACCGGATAATTCACACAGCCGGGGTTGCCGATGGTGATGACGATGCGTTCCGTGCCATCCAGCCTGTCGTAATCCTTATGATAGTGGAACTGGACCAGGGACTCGCCCGGCGGAATGACCGGATAAAACGGCGTGATGAATGCCGATGGGGCGAATATGTCGCCGGTCCAGGTTTGACCCGCCAGACTGGCTTGCTGCAGGCGCAGGGTTGAGTCGCTTCCGTCGTGACCCGTATCGTGATTCCATTCCACATACATTTGCGTCGTCGTCAGGAAGTGCCCGGTGTTGTTGAAGATCGTCATCTGCATGATGTTGTCCTTGAATTGGAGCGGTCCATGAGAGACGCCCGTCAATCCGGTACAACTGATGGCTGTCGGAGTGATGGTGGCGGTGCTGGTGGGCAGGGGTGTTTTCGACGGGGTAAACGTCAGAGTGGGCGGCAGTGTCACGGTCGGTGTCCGCGCTCCGCCGCCGGGCGTGATGCCCGGATAGGACGGCAGGGTAAACGTCACAGTAGGCGGAAGCGTGGGCGTTCGCGGGGCTTCGGTGTCTGTTGGGACGCGCGACGGCGTGCTCGTCTCGGCGGCGAATCCGGTCGGCATCGCGGAGCCGAAAATCGGAACGGAGATCAAAAACGTGCGCGCGCTGGCGGAGACGACCTCGATTGGTTCGACCGGCAGGATGTCAATAATCGGTTCGTAACTTGCCCGTACCTGCACGATGATGCGGTCGCCGTTTCGGATGACGTTATCTTCTATGGGGCAGCTATCTGTATTCGGGTCGGGATCAATATCGAGAATTCGGATTTGCTCCCCATCCTCGGTCAAGCCGCGGTCGTACGTGATGTTGATATCGTCGAACTCGGTCAGGATGGCGGAGCGGTTTGCCGCCTCCCGTATCCCTTCGCAATCCTGGTAGTAGTTGTATCCGTCGAGTTCGCCGGAGCCTGCGCCATAGCGGGCGGCTTGCCGCGAAGCGTTTGCAACCGAGGCGAGGATGAAGATCATCCGCGAGAACTCGATGATCGCATAAATAAGGATCAACAGAATCGGCAGGGCGAGCATGAACTCGACCATCGCCTGCGCTTTGTTCTTGTTTCTGATTTTGTTGAGTAATTTGTTCATGCGGTTTCCGGCTCTCTAAGGGTCCCGAATTATCCCGGGACGAAGATGGCGACGAAACGGGGGAAGAAAATGATCAAATATGCGCTGACGATGAAATATGGCCCATAGGGGATGAAGATCATCAGCGCATTCTTTTTGTACCCGCGTGTGATGAACATTCCAATGACAAGAAAGAAACTGACGATTCCGCCGAGCAGGATGCTGATGAGAATGCAGAGCCAGATGAGGGGCCAGCCTGTCAAAAAACCCAGCACCGTCACAAGGATGACATCGCCCGCGCCGAGGGCTTCTTCATCGTCCGATTGTATTCCCCGCGCCGCCAGCCTTTTGGCGCGCACCCGCGTGAACAATACGCCCAGCAGGTAGAACGCAAACATGATGAGAAAGCCCGCCAGCCCGCCTTGCAGCGAGGGGAGCCATCCATGCGAGACGACCCCGAAAACCAGCGCCAGCAGGGCGCCCGCAATGCTGGTCGGGTGCAGGATCAGGCGGTGTTCGATGTCAATGACCATCACCACGCCGAAATAAACGATCAGCAGGAACCCAAGCGCAAATCCCGGTTTGGACGGCGGCTGTATCCACGCATGGAGGCTTGCCGCGATCATCGCGGCTTGCACCGCCCACGGACGGATGCCGCGCGCGTGTCCGTTCGGACAGGGCTGAAAGAGCAAATACTCTTTCAGCGAATAAGGTGACTGGCAGTGAGGGCATGTGGGCTGGCTGAACCGTCTCGTAACGGGGAGGACATCGGAAAGATAATTGACGATCCAACCTGCGCACCAGCCGAGTAGGATGGGAACAATCAACAGAATTGACATCTTGAATTATTATAATTCCAATTGCAGGGGCGGGCAAAAACGCATTTCGGTGTAAGCCGATTGCAATGTTCTTGGCGGATTACCGAAACCGCCTTACAATTTTGCATGGTAAAGGAGATGAAATGGAAGAATTTGTCATTGAAGGCGGCGTTCCGCTGCGGGGCGAAGTCACTCCCTCCGGGAATAAGAACGCCGCATTGCCTCTGCTTGCCGCCTGTCTGCTCACCGACGAGCCGGTTGTGCTTCATAACATCCCGAACATTCGCGATGTGATTGCCATGAGGAAATTGATCGAAAGCCTGGGGGCTGTGATCGAGGAACTGGACGCGAACACCTGGCGCATCACCACCCGGGACCTCACCGCCTCTCACCTGGACCCGGACCTGTGCCGCCGCATTCGGGCTTCGATCCTCGTTGCGGGACCCGTCCTTGCCCGCGCCGGCGGGATCAACCTCCCGCCCCCCGGCGGCGATGTCATCGGACGCCGGAGGCTGGATACTCACATCCTTGCCCTGCGCGCCCTGGGCGCGGATGTTACCTACAACCGCGTGTTCGATATCCACGCCTCCGAACTGCACGGCGCAGACATCCTGCTGGATGAAGCCAGCGTGACCGCCACTGAAAACGCGGTCATGGCGGCTGTCTTCGCGAAAGGGGAGACACGTATCCGCAATGCCGCCTCGGAGCCGCATGTGCAGGAACTGTGCAACTTCCTCAACCTGCTTGGCGCGCGCATCGAGGGAATCGGCTCCAACACGCTGCACATTCAGGGGGTTTCCAAACTGCACGGCGGGGAGTTTACGATTGGACCCGACCTGCTGGAAGTCGTAAGTTACATCGGCGCGGCAGTCGTGACGCGCGGGACGATTCGCATCCATAATGCGGGTATCGAGCATCTTGAAATGGTGGCGCAGACCTTTCGCCGTCTTGGTGTCCACTGGGTGGTGGATGGCGGCGATATCATCGTGCCTGCCGACCAATCCCTGGTCGTTCAATCTGACCTGGATGGAGCCGTGCCGGAAATCAAAACGAACGTTTGGCCCGCCTTTCCGACCGACCTGACGAGCATTGCCATTACCGTGGCGACACAAACCTCCGGCTCGGTCTTGTTCCACGATTGGATGTTCTCCGGGAGAATGTACTTCACCGACAAACTGGTCGGCATGGGCGCGCGCATCATCCTGTGCGATCCGTACCGCTGCCTGGTTCAGGGACCCACCCCGCTGTACTCCGAAAAGCTGGAAAGCCCCGATATTCGCGCCGGCATGGCTTTGCTCCTGGCGGCGCTTGCGGCGCAGGGTACGTCGAAAATCCGCAACATTGTGCAGATCGAACGCGGTTACGAAAAAGTGGATGAAAAACTGAAACTCCTCGGTGCAAACATCAGGCGCGCCACGGAATAACAATCTGTCATGAAAAAACGGCGTCTCGCATCCTTTGCGGATGACGAGACGCCGTTTTTTACGTCTGTGAAACCGTTACGGCACGACGATGACTTCCGGTTTGATCTTTACGACGAAGAGGTGGTTGTCGCCGACGCGGTTGTTAATATAACCGGAGGCGTTGCCCGAAGAGCCGTCGGAGTAGGCGATCAATGCAAAGGCAAAGTATTCGCCCTTCGGTATCGAAACGGTCAGTTTTTCCTTCTTGCCCAGATAGTATGTCAGGAAGCCGCATTGCCCATGCAGGTTCTTCGAAAGATGCAGGGACAACGTTACCGTTCCGTTGGTATCGTTTTCGATGCGGACGCTGGATTGCGGACCGGCTTCCGCGACATTCAACGGACCTTCACATTCGCCAGCCGGTTTGGATGTGGCGGTGGGCGGCGCGATTGCGATGGTGGGGGAAGGCAGCGCCGGAGGCGTAAAAGTCGGCAGGGAGGTGGGGCTGGGGGTTTCTGTTGGCGGGGGCGGTGTGGCGGTGGGAATGGACGCCTGCGTCATCGCAACCATGGTCCAAGCCGCGGCGACGGCTGTGCCCTGCACCTCTTCCGAGGACATGGTCGGGGCAGCCGGCTGGCCGCATGCCGCCAAAAACAAGGCGAGCGCCGCGAGGATGGGTAATACTTTTTTCATCATTTGTCTCTCCATTTTAGTTTCCTGCCAAGTACGACTGTGTAAATTGTGTTTGTACTTGGGACAAACCGGTTCATTGCTTTTTGATCGTTATCTTATCTTTGAATAAAGTGATCAACAACTCGTCGTCTTTTGCCAGCGAAAAACTTCCGGTAAACTGCCTGCCGCCCACCCAGGCAACATAGGTGTACTTGCCGGCGGGCGCCTTTGCCTTGACCTGCCTGTTCACCGGGTATTCAAGGATGGTGACATAACCTTCCTTGGTCACACAGCGGAGCGAAATGTAGGCGTCCACGTGGGATTTATTGAACAGATTGATCACGCCGTAGGGCAGGTCCGGCGGGAGCGTGCCGTAAAACTGCGGGTGGGGCGTTGTCGTCTGGGTCAGCGGGTTGAGTGTGCTGCCCGGCGTTCCAGTGAACGGCAGTGTTCCAACCAGGGCGGAGACGCCCGCTGTGCCGGTCAGATTTTCGGGTGCAATCGTTCCCGTGCCAAGAGTCGCTGTCAGCGTGAGGAGAAGCGGGTTTTGCGTCTCGGTTGGAGTGGCTGGAACTTCGGTGCTCGTCGGCGTAAAAACAACGGGGGTCTCGCTTGGAACCGGTGTCGCTGAAGGCAATGCTTGCAGGGTCTGTTGGGAAAGGACAGCCGCCGTGCCTTGCAGGTCGGCTTCCGAAAGCGGGGTTGGGCTGCCCGCCCCCTGTGTGGCGGCTGGCAGGCACGCGCTCAAAACCAGGCTGGTTAACAAAACCGTGATGAGCAATTTTTTCATGATACCCAACTCCCTCGCCCTGCGTTTTCCGGCTTACGCCTGCTGACCGACGACATCCATGAACTGCGTGACTACATCGCGCAGCATGCGCTCGGGCAGCGCCCCAACCTGGCGGTGCACAACCTTGCCGCCCGCCACGAACAACAACGTGGGGATGCCCTGAATGCCGAACTTTTGCATCCATTCAGCGTGGTCGTCTGTGTTGATTTTGGCGACGATCAACTTCCCCTCCATTTCCTTTGCCAGTTTCTCGAGCGTGGGTGCGATCATCTTGCAAGGACCGCACCAGGGCGCCCAAAAATCCACGATGACCGGCAGCGTTGACTGCATGACGACTTTCTCAAAGGTTTCATCTGAGATGTGAATGGGTTCTCCAGACATGATTCGTTCCTTTTTCTTTCTCCTATGTTTTGAACATTGCTTTATTTAGCCGAATGAGTATAACATAAAAACCCTGATATAATCGCCGCCCATGAGTATTTTTTCACGTTGGCGCGAAGGACTTTCGCGCACCAGCAAAGCCGCCTTTGGACAAATCGCATCCATCCTGGGGACATCCGAGATCACAAACGAAACATGGGACGATTTGGAAGCGTTGTTGATTCAAGCCGATATGGGGATCGAGACAACCTCCTCCGTTCTGGATTCTCTCAAACGCCTCACGCGGACCGAGGGCCTGATCCGCGCCAATGAGCTGACCGATGCCCTGAAGCGCGAACTGCGTTCGCGCCTCACCGCGCCGCCCCCGCTTAATTTCGATTGCAAACCGACCATCATCCTTGTTGTGGGCGTGAACGGCTCCGGCAAGACGACCACGATTGCAAAACTGACCTCCCGTTTCATTGGAGACGGCAAAACGGTCCTGCTCGGCGCGGCAGATACGTTCCGTGCCGCGGCGGTGGACCAACTCCAGGTCTGGGGCGACAGGCTGAACGTCAGCGTGGTGGCGGGCGCCCCGGAGAGCGACCCGGGCGCGGTGGCGTTCAACGCCGTCCAGTCGGGCATCGCCCGCGGCGTGGATATCGTCATGATTGACACCGCCGGGCGTTTGCACACCCGCTTCAACCTGATGGAAGAGTTGAAAAAGGTCAATCGCGTGGCTGGCAAGGCGCTGGAAGGCGCGCCGCACGCCGTCTGGCTGGTGCTGGACGCGACGACCGGACAGAACGCATTGCAGCAGGCGCGTTCATTTAAAGAAGCCGTGAATGTGACGGGCGTGATTCTCTCGAAACTCGATTCATCGGCGCGGGGCGGCATGGCGTTTGCCATTCAACGCGAACTCGGTTTGCCGATTCTATTCGCAGGCTTGGGCGAAAAACCCGAAGACCTGACTCCCTTCGACCCCGATGCCTTTGTGGAAGGCGTCCTCGCAAATGATTAGGAGACCTTATGCAAGATTTGCTTCAACGATTGAACAATGCAAACGAAGTAGTCCAACAACTTTTGGAGCGTCTTTGACCTGGCGGGGAAACAGAGTCAACTTTCCGTGCTGGAAAAGGAAATCGAGCAGCCCGGTTTCTGGAACGATACCTCCAACGCCCAGCGGGTGATGAAAACCGTTTCGGCGTTGAAGGATGAGGTGGAAACCTGGGCTTCGATTCAACGACAGATTCACGACCTGACCGACCTGGCAAGCCTCGGCGACGAGTCGCTGCGGGCGGATCTGGAAGCCGAGACCGCCAAACTGGAAGCCGATCTTGAAAAGCGTTCCTTTGCCGCGATGCTCTCCGGTCCATACGACCACGACGATGCCATTCTCGCCATCCACGCCGGGGCGGGCGGCACCGACTCGCAGGATTGGGCGGAAATGCTTCAGCGCATGTATTTGCGCTGGGCAGAGGCTCACGGATTCACTGCAGAAATTGTGGATTCCACGCCGGGCGAAGAAGCGGGCATCAAAAGCGTGACCATTGCCGTCGGCGGAAAATACGCCTTCGGGTATTTGCGCTCCGAAAAGGGAGTGCACCGCCTTGTGCGCCTTTCCCCGTTCGATGCGGCGCACCGCAGGCATACCTCCTTTGCGCTGGTGGAGGTCCTGCCGCAGGTCTCGATGGATGAAGCCGATGTGGAGATCAACCCCGGCGACATCAAGATGGACGTGTTCCGTTCCTCCGGCGCAGGCGGACAAAACGTGCAGAAGAACGCCACCGCCGTGCGCCTGACCCACATCCCAACCGGAATTGTGGTGACCTGTCAAAACGAGCGCTCGCAAACTCAAAACCGCGAGTTCGCCATGCGGATTTTGCGCGCCCGCCTGCTCGAATTGAAAACCGCCGAAAAGGAGGAGGAGCGGGCAATCCTGCGCGGTGAATACACCAAAGCCGAGTGGGGCAGCCAGATTCGCTCGTATGTGCTGCACCCTTACCAGATGGTCAAGGACCACCGCACCGACTATCAGGTTGGCAACGCCCAATCCGTTCTGGATGGCGACCTGGATGCCTTGATGGAAGCTTACTTGAGAAACGGGGGAAAGTAGCGGGTAAAGGCTGCGTTACGGAAATTGGAAAACAAAAAGAGCGGACAGTGACGCCCGCTCTTTTTACTTTGCTTTTGTGGTTCTACCGTTTTTTAACGGGAGAACCATTTTCACCGCGACCCTCATGCTGAGGGCTTAGGACACGACGATCACGAAGGAAAAACGCCTGTAAAGTGGACGCCTTTTCCCTTCTTTGTGTACTTGGCGCCCTTTGTAGTTAGGTTCTTTCCCGTTAATTACGGGAGAGCCGCTTTTGTTTAGCCGCCGGTGGGAAGCCGCTTCTCAAGGGTGCTGTTGAGGATGTGCTCGTGCTCCTCGGAATTGGATTTCAGCGACTTGCGGCGAATCTTGTTGCGTCCCTGTGCTCGTTCGAGCGCCTGCTGCCAGGCGATTTGCATGGCGGTGTATTCGGGCTCGTTGGAAACCTCGACCTCCATCTCGGACGCGCCTTCGTCCTTCTTGTTCCTGCGTTTGCCCCTGCCTTTGTGTTCATCGTGTTCGTGCTTCACTTCCTCGATGACCTCGGTTTGCAGGGCTTTCATGCTCAGGCGGATCTGCCGCTTGCGGCGGTCCACATCGAGGACTTTCGCCTCGACTTCCTCGCCTTCCTTGAGCACCTCGCTGGCGGTTTTGACGTAGCCGTGAGCCAGTTCGCTGACGTGAATGAGACCGGGGCGCTCCGCGCCGAAATCCACGAACGCGCCATAGGATTCAAGGCGGACGACCCTGCCCTTCACAACCATCTCAGGCTTGATTTCCTTCCATTCGTAGGCGAGGGGTTCGATCATGGTCAGTTCGATGCGGTCCTTGCGGACGCGCTTGACCCACACTTCCACATCCTGTCCCTCCTTTACTACGTCTTCCACTTTATTGACCGGGTTTTCACTGAGTTGTGAGATGTGGATGACACCGGGTAAACTTTGTCCGATGTCCACGAGCGCCCCCGCAAGTGTGGTTTTCAGGATTTTGCCGCCTAGTTTCATTTTTGGTTCAAGCGCTACGGCGGGCGCGCTGTCGGGTGTAGCCATAATTTATACTCCTGCTTCTCTGAAATAATGCCGAAAAAAGATTATACCTGTCCGGTAAAAATCAGTCAATGCGGATTCGGTCAGTTGCAAATACGCTGCAAAGCCGTGCGGCGGTTCTCTTGCCGTTTCGGAACGACCTGTGTATAATCCGCAAACAATTGCAAAAGCAAGGATGGGAACGAGTAAACTTGTCGAAACGTTCAGCGAGTCCGAAGTCAGGTGTGAAGCGGATACGCGTAGACGGTTGAAAATCCTCCCGGAGCTGTGATCTGAAATCAGCGACCAGTAACCAGTAATCGGTTATCAGTCACCAGTGGTTAGTTGCTGAAAGTAGGTGAGCCGAGGTTGTTCCTCGTTATCGGAACAGGACGATGGTTGTCGTCCAATGAGTGTCCCGCGTATTTGCGGGGAACCAGAGTGGTACCGCGTGAGCATGGCTCTCGTCTCTGAGTGAGATGAGAGTTTTTATTTTAATTTCATGTCGTTGCGAGGAGGAGCAGCGCGAGCCGCGTCGAGACGACGAAGCAGCCTCCCGGAAAATGGAGATTGCTTCGTGGCGTCCTGCACCACTCGCAATGACAATTCAAGGAGCGAGAATGTTCAAACCCGTCAACCCAAAACTCGACGTTCCTGCAATGGAGGATGCGGTCCTCAAGATGTGGAAGAAACAGGACATCTTTGCAAAGACCGTCGAGCAAAGAAAAGGGGGACCCGAATACGTCTTCTATGAAGGTCCTCCCACCGCCAACGGCAAGCCCGGCGTGCACCATGTTCTGGCGCGCGCGTTCAAGGATATGTTCCCGCGTTACAAGATCATGCGCGGGTATCACGTCTCGCGCCGCGGCGGCTGGGATACGCACGGCTTGCCGGTGGAGATCGAAGTGGAGAAGCAGCTCGGCTTCACCAACAAACAGCAGATCGAAGAATACGGCATTGATCGATTCAACGAACTGTGCAAGAAATCCGTCTTCACCTACATTCAGGATTGGGAAAAACTCACCGAGCGCATCGCCTTCTGGGTTGATCTCGAAGAAGCCTACGTGACCTACACCAACGATTACATCGAATCGGTCTGGTGGATTTTGAAAAATTTCTGGGATAACGACCTGCTCTTCAAGGGCTACAAGATCGTGCCGTATTGCCCGCGCTGCGGCACGCCTCTCTCCGACCATGAAGTTGCCCTCGGTTACGACGACGCCACCGACCCTTCGATATTTGTCCGCATGCCGCTGGTGGACAAGCCCGATACCTCGCTGCTGGTGTGGACAACCACCCCATGGACGCTGCCCGCCAATGTCGCTGTCGCCGCGCATCCCGAAGTGGATTACGTGACGGTGGAGCGCGACAACAACGGCACGAAGGAAAAACTCATCCTTGCCAGGAACCTGGTCGAAAAGATTTTCAAGGATGAAGAAGTCAGGGTACTCGAAACCTTCAAAGGCAAAAAACTGAAAGGCGTCAGGTACCAGCCGCTCTTCACCTTTATGACCGTGGACAAACCCGCCTACTACGTTGTGCTGGGCGACTTCGTCACCACGGAAGACGGCTCCGGTCTCGTGCACCAGGCTCCCGCCTTCGGCGCGGAGGATATGGAAATGGCGAAGCAGTACGACCTGCCCATCCTCCTCACCGTCCAGCCGGACGGCACATTCGTGCCCGAGGTCAAGCCCTGGCGCGGAGTCTTCGTCAAGGACGCCGACCCGCAAATCATCAAGGACCTCGATGCGCGCGGATTACTCTTCCGCGCCGGGACGCTCGTGCATACCTATCCCTTCTGCTGGCGCTGCCACACACCGTTGTTGTATTATGCGCGTGAGTCGTGGTACATCCGCACCAGCGCCAAACGCGACCGCCTGGTCGAGTTGAACAAGACCATCAACTGGGTCCCCGACCACATCAAAAACGGACGCTTTGGCAACTGGCTCGAAAACAACATTGACTGGTCGCTTTCGCGCGAACGGTATTGGGGCACGCCTCTGCCGGTTTGGGAATGCGATGACTGCAAACACCGCGAGTGCATCGGCTCGGTGAAGGAACTTTCCGAAAAAGCCGGCAGGGATCTGAGCGAACTCGACCTGCACCGCCCGCACGTGGATAATATCCATTGGAAGTGCGAAAAATGCGATGGAAAAATGACGCGCGTCAAAGACCTGATTGACGTGTGGTTCGACTCGGGCGCGATGCCGTACGCCCAATGGCATTACCCGTTCGAGAATCAGGATAAGTTCGATGCGCAGTATCCCGCCGATTACATCTGCGAAGCCGTTGACCAGACGCGCGGCTGGTTCTACTCCCTCCATGCCATCTCGACCCTGCTCAACGACAAGGTTTCGTTCAAGAACGTCATCTGCCTTGGGCACATCCAGGATGCCGAGGGACGCAAAATGTCCAAGTCGCTGGGCAACATCGTCCAGCCCTGGGATGTGATCAACGAACACGGCGCGGATGCGCTGCGCTGGTATCTCTACACCGCCTCGCCGCCGGGACAGGAACGCCGCTTCTCCTCCGATCTGGTTGGGGAGGTCATTCGCAGTTTTACGCTCACGCTGTGGAATGTGTACTCGTTCTTCGTGACCTACGCCAACCTCGACAAGCCGCAGGGACTGACCGTCACCGCCACGACCAACGAACTGGACCGCTGGCTGCTCTCCGAGTTGAACGTACTGGTGCGCGATGTGACCAAAGCCTACGACGAATACGACGTGACCAACGCCACCCGCCCGGTGGAAAAATTCGTGGAGAACCTTTCCACCTGGTATGTGCGCCGCTCGCGCCGCCGCTTCTGGAAGAACGAATCCAGCGCGGACAAGCAAGCCGCTTATTCCACGCTCTATACCGCATTGACCACAGTCGCCAAGCTCATCGCGCCCGCCATGCCCTTCCTGGCGGAGGAGTTGTACCAGAACCTTGTCCGCTCGGTGGATGAGACCGCGCCTGAGTCGGTTCACCTTGCCGAGTGGCCCCAGGTGATGGAAGAGTTCATTGATCAGGCGCTAAACCGCGAAATGGAACTGGTGATGAAACTGGTCTCGCTCGGTCACTCGGCGCGTCAGAAAGCGAACCGAAAGGTGCGCCAGCCGCTGGCGGAAGCCGCCTTCTCGGTCGGGAATCCCGCCGAGCGCAGCGCCTTGATGAAGAACGTGGATGTCATTGCGGACGAACTGAACGTGAAGAAGGTCCGCCTGTTGGATGCCTCCACCGAGGCGGTCTCGCACACGATCAAGCCGCTGCCCAGGCAATTGGGACAGAAATACGGCAACAAATTCCCCGCCATTCAAAAGGCGATTCTCGCCATGGATGCTGAAGAGGCGGCGCGGACTCTACGATCCGGCAGCCCGCTCAAGGTCAAAGCGGGAGGCGAAGCGTTCGATATCCTCGCCGAGGAGGTGGAGGTCAAAGCGCAGGCAAAGGAAGGCTTTGCCGTCGCGGAGGATGGGGCGTACGTCGCCGCGCTGGTCACCGACCTGACGCCCGAACTCGCCGCCGAAGGCTTGGCGCGTGAAATCGTCCGCCGCGTGCAGGATTTGCGCAAATCCGCCGATCTGGATGTCGCCGACCGCATCGAGTTGTTCGTCGAAGCCAGCGCAGGCTTGAGGTCCGCGATCGAGGCGCACGCGGAGTACATCAAGACCGAAACGCTGACGGTCAAGTTATCCTTTGCCGCCGCCCCTGCGAATGCTTCTGTTGTGGAAGATGAATTTGAAAATGAAAAGGTGAAGGTGGGGCTGGTGAAGAGCGGGTGAGTCAGTAAGCAGTAAACAGTGGGCAGATGCAGGGCAAAAGCGGTGAATTTCACCGCTTTTGCCCCTCCACTTTTAAGTTGTTTGGGCGCTGGATTAAATGTATAGGAGCAGAAACCCCGCTGCGATGACCCCCATGCCGGCTGCAAACCCGGCATAGACGAGGTTTTTAACGCCGGGCAGGAGGACTGAATCGGCAGGCTTGGACGGTTTGTAATAAACGGTGACAGTTTGCCCAATTTCGTATCCGGCGGCGTATTTCTTTCCTGCATTGATTCCGATCATCGAAAGGAAGAAGTCGCCGAAAAAGATGCGGGTGCCGATCTGTTTTTCGCCGTTGACCGTGTATTCATATTGAAAAAATGAACTGGTGCTTTTCCTCATAATTCCGTCGCTTACCCTGTGGGTGGTGAACTCTCCGGAATGGGTGACAACGCCCTGTGTGGTGCTCCATTTGCGTGAGGCGTTCCCGTTATTGATCTCGAACAACGTTTTTGCGATGATGAAGAGTCCGAGAGGTACTGCGATCAGTAAAATCATGTTGTTATCTCCTAAGAAGGGAATTTGGTTTTGGAGAGCCTTTCCATAAAACCCGGCTATTCTACCATTACACCAAAGGCAGGCTCAAAACCGCCGGGGATTTATGCCCGGAAGATGTGTGCCCATAAGGGTAGGAGTCCACGGACGGAAGGGGGCAGAATTACGCAGGCAGCGTATTGATCAACTTGATGACCGTCATCGCCAGTTCCAGCACAGGCTTGCCGATCTCGTTCAGGTTCCTGGCGGCTTGAGCGAGACTTTCCACCGTGACCTTGACCCTTTCCATCTTGGGCTTGGATTTCCTTGCCTCGCTTTGCAGGCTTTCCAACTCCTCCCGAACATCTTCCGTATGCTCGGATACCACGGCATTTTTCAGCAGGATTTCGGTGGTTTTCATCAATTCAGCCAGCGCATTTTGGACTTCGGCAGGGAAGGTGTTGAAACTGTTTTGCATGGATTGGGTGATTGTGTTGCCTTCTCCCAAATTGAAAGCGCTGCCTTTCATCTCGCCGATGTTGATGTTTGTAATTTTGACGGATCTATCCGGGTATTCGTCTTCCATAAATTTTTCATCACTCATCCCATCCCGCATTCGGCGTCCTTTTTCGCGTTCCGCCAAGTCCATGTAACCGTTGAGCAATTCCCGAACGGACAAATCCATCACCCCACCCTTCGCTGTTACGGTGATCTTATCCCTGCGGCTGCCTTCATAGACCAGCAGATCGTCAAACGAGATGCAGACATCGGGATATTCCGCCGGGAAGATGAATGCTTTGGGCTTGGGGTCGAAGGGTTTGTGGATCTCGTCGAAATGCCCGCGTAAAAAGGACAGCAGGTCGCGGCGGGTGTTTTCCCTGCCGGTTACTTGAATCGTGAGCCGCTTGGTGTACAGGTTGGCTCTGACGAGGGCGCGGTTGCCGTCCTTCTCCAGGTGGACCCCGGTGCGCCAGACGTGGTCCTCTTTGATCCACTGATGAGTGCGGACAATGAAGCGGGTGATGACGTTCTCAGGCAATTCGGGATATTCATACTCGAAAGTCAACGCGGAATCCCAGGACCCGGTTTCGGGTTCGCTTTTGTCCATCAGGTTCGGAAGCCAGAAGGTGGAGTCGTCGGCTGGGTAGCAAAGTTCGAATCGTTTCATCAAGTCTACGATCAGGCGGCAGTGATGATGCGCGTAGTCGCTTGAGGGCAAGACCTCGTGGACCATGTCCATCGTCAGCCTGCCCTTGGTGTCCTTGCGAATCTTTTCGCTGTTGATGACGCGGTAGACGCCATTCGTCACCCAGTTGGGATTCAGGATGCCGACCTCGCTGATGGGTTGACCCTTTTCATCCTTGAAGTGAAAGACTGTTCCGAGGTCGTGCAGAAGCGCAAGCAGGTTGTTCTGATCGCGCTTGTCTTTGACGCTATTCTCTTCGCACAATTCCACATAGCGTTCGAGGGAGATGATGTTTTTGCGTTGTTTTTCCTCATCCATCGCCTCCTTGACCGCCAGATAACTGACCGGCAGCTCGACACGGACCTGCGGCAATGCTCCCACTTGTTCGACGATGGCGGCGCGCAGCTCTGCGATTCGGAGGTCGTCCTGCGCGGAGGTCTCGATCACGGCTTTCAGATTTGGATATTCGCGTTTCAAACGCTTTTCGGGGATATCGAGGGTATGCTGGTTCTTATCCGCTTTGTTGCCGACCAGGATGACCGGCGAATCCTTGCCGTACAAGGCGATGGTTCTCAGCCAGTATTCGAGGCGGTTCTGTTCCTCGGTATCGCGGACGTTGATGACCAGCAAATACACGCACCTTGCCGAGAAGAAGAACGGGTGCGTGGCATGCATGTGTTCCTGCCCGCCGAAATCCCAAATTTGGGCAGTGTTCTCGCCCGCGGGCAGGCTGTGCATTTCCACGGTGATGGTGCTGTCTTCGGCGGCGTTGAAACTGCCGTCTTTGAGGCGGTTGACCAGGGAGGTTTTCCCGACCTGAGGTTGACCGACCACGAGGACGCGCGCCTCGCCCAATGGATGCCCGCCTTCTTCCCAGAGTTTTTTATAGAATTCCAGAATACGCCGGGCATCGCCGCCTATATTTTTATCGCCTAACAACTCTGCAGGCAGGGCAATCGAGAGTGGAGTTTCGTGCAAATTCAACCATTTGAGGGAGTGCAGGTTAAGTATTTCTTTGGGCAGGCTGGCGAGCCCGTTGCGGGAAAGGTTCAGTAAGGTGAGGTTTTGGAGTTGACCGATCTCTTTAGGCAGGCTGGCGAGTTGGTTCGAGAAAAGGTTCAGTGAGATGAGGTTTTGGAGTTGACCGATCTCTTTAGGCAGGCTGGCGAGCCCGTTGCCGGAAAGGTTCAGTGAGGTGAGGTTTTGGAGTTGACCGATCTCTTTAGGCAGGCTGGCGAGTTGGTTATCGGAAAGGCTCAGTGAGGTGAGGTTTTGGAGTTGACCGATCTCTTTAGGCAGGCTGGCGAGTTTATTGTAGGAAAGGTC
>QMIW01000125.1 GCA_024434165.1 Chloroflexota bacterium
TGCCCTCTCCCATCGGGAGAGGGGGAAGTCATCCCAGAATATATAACCTTGTTTGGGGTGAGGGAAGCCCCTTGAAACCAAGGCAGCAACTCGGGTTATAAAATAAAAACCCTCCCCCAAATCCGTTCTTTGATTTTGGGGGAGGGCAGGGAGGGGGCGGGCTTAGAACATCAACGCATTGATCTTATCGAGCAGCGCGCGTTCGGGTCTCAGGTCCGACTCGCCGAGGCGGTTGAGCGGCGTATCCACCAGTTCGTAGATGTCGGTCAGCGCGGGCTTGGCGGTGTTGAGGTAGATCAAACCGGTCAACAGCCAGTTGTTCTGCTGCGCTTCTTCCAGCACGCGCAGGGCTTCCTGGCGGTTGGTGGGGTCGTATCCTTTTTCGAGATTCTTCAAAATGACCGCCGAGCCGTCATGCATCGTCACTTCGCGGATTTCACCCTCGATCATTTCCTGCTCGAGCATGATCTCACTGCGCGGCGCGATGTAGGAAATTTCGTGCAGGGGTTCTTCGTGATCCTTGCCCCAGGCGTAGGAGTGGTAGGCGTTCTCCTGGTTGTTGAAGGTGACGCACGGGCTGATGATATCCAGCACGGCGATGCCCTTGTGCGCGAGCGCGGCTTTGAGCAGTTCCTTCACCTGCCTGGGGTTGCCCGCGAACGAGCGCGCAACGAACGTGGCGTTGGAGACCAGCGCCTCCATGCAGATATCCACGGGCATGTAAGGATTCTCGCCCTGCTTTTTCAGGGTCAGGCCCTTTTCAGCAGTGGCGGAGAACTGCCCCTTGGTGAGACCGTACACGCCGTTGTTTTCTACGATGTAAACCATGTTCACGTTGCGGCGCATGACATGTTTGAACTGTCCCATGCCGATGCTGGCGGTGTCGCCGTCGCCGGAAACGCCGATGCCCTTCATGCGTGCGTCGGCAAACAGCGCGCCGGTGGCGATGGACGGCATGCGTCCGTGCAGGCTGTTGAAGCCGAACGTGCGGTTGAGAAAATAAGTGGGGGATTTGGATGAACAGCCGATACCGCTAAACTTCATCACATCCTCCGGCACCACGTTCATTTCGTACAGGGCGGAGATGATCTGGTTCGAGATCGAGTTATGACCGCAGCCCTGACACAAGGTACTGGGCGCGCCGCGGTAATCGTTTTTTGTCAGACCGGCGGCATTTGTATTGGCAGGCGCGCCAGCCATGGGAAGAGTTTCAATCGCCATAATCGTTTGCTCCTTTTCTGTTTATCGTTGCGGGAACCGCAGAGCGGCAGTGGAGCAGCCTCCATCGTCCCCGCAAAGACATGCTATTTCCGCTTCGCTTTTGCGGACGACCTGGATTTGCCAGCCGTTTTCTTGACGGGTTTCCTGCCGTTCGAGGAGGACGTAACCGCCTCTTTCCCGGACCTGGATCTGGCTGCCGTTTTCCTGGCAGTTTTCGCCGCCGACGGTTTTTTGCCGCCGCCCTGCTCATACCCGGCGCGAATCCCTTCGAGCACCCACTTGGCAGAGGCGGGTAAACCATCCTGATACGCCACAGACTTGAAGCGGGTCGCAAACTGCGGATATTCTATCGTGAGAATTTGGTGCATCTGACCGTCGCGGTTCATTTCGACCACGAAGATCTGTTCGTGCTTCTCGATGAATTCAGTCACCTCGTCAGTAAACGGCAGGGCGCGGACGCGCAGGAAATCCGCCTTGATTCCGTCTTCAGCGGCCAGCAGGTGTCGGGCTTCGAGAATCGCATTTTCCGTGGAGCCGAAGGAAAGGATGCCGACCGCGGCGTCCTTCATGGGATACAGCGCCGGCTTGGGCATGAATGTCCTTGCCGTCTCGTGTTTCTTCTTAAGGCGGTCCATCACGCGCAGGTACGTTTCGGAGTCTTCCGTGTAGCGGGCATATTCGTCGTGACCGGTGCCGCGCGTGAAGTAGGCGCTCCTGGGGTGTTTGTTGCCCGGCAGGGTGCGGTAGGGGATGCCGTCGCCGTCCTTGTCAAAGTAGCGGCCCCAATTACCCTTGATCTCTTCGAGATCCTTTTCCCACAAGACCTTGCCGCGGTCCATCGGGGTTTCCGGGTACTGGAAGGGCTTGCTCATCCACTGGTTCATGCCCATGTCAAGGTCGCTCAACACAAAGACGGGGGTCTGGAGACGTTCGGCAATGTCGAACGCCTTCCACCCGAATTCAAAACATTCATATACATCGCCCGGCAGGAGGATGACCGAATTCGAATCGCCGTGACCGATGAAGTATGTGAAGGTCAGATCGCCCTGGGAGGTGCGGGTGGGCAGACCCGTGCTGGGACCGATGCGCTGTACATCCCAGATCACCACCGGCACTTCCGTGTAATAGGCAAGACCCGCAAACTCAGTCATCAGGGAAAGCCCCGGACCGGACGTGGAGGTCATGGCGCGCAGTCCCGCCCATCCCGCGCCGATTGCCATGCCCAATGCCGCGAGCTCGTCTTCCGCCTGGACGACGGCATAGGTGCGCTTGCCGTCATCGCGTTTGCGGAGCACGGGCAGGTAATCGTTGAGCGCCTCGGCGAGCGAGGACGCCGGGGTGATGGGATACCAGCCCGCAAACTGCACGCCGCCGAAGATGGAACCGAGCGCGGCGGCGGTGTTGCCGTCCGCCATAATGAGCCCCTCGGTCTTGTTCATCGGTTCGAGATAGTAGGGGTCTTTCTTTTCGAGATTGGCTTTCGCCCATTCCGCGCCCGCCTTGACCGCATTCAGGTTCATGTCAATCGGTTTCTGCTTGCCCTTGAAGTGGAAATTGAGCGCCGCTTCGATTTTCTCCAGGTCAATGCCGATGAGCTGCGCAAGCACGCCCACATACACCATATTCCCGACGAGATCGCGGAAATCGGTGGGCACGTTCGGGTCGCTCTTGACGATCGCCTTGACCGGCATCGGGTAAATGGAGACATCCACGCGGTTGATGGGCTGCTTGATGTCGTCGGCGTAGAAAAAGGCTCCGCCCGGCGAAACAGAGGCGAGGTCCCGCGCGAACGAATCGGGGTTCATCGCGATGACGATGTCGCTCTTTTCCTGCCGTGCAATGAAGCCATCCTTGTTGACGCGGATGGTGTACCACGTAGGCAAGCCCTGAATGTTGGAGGGGAACAGGTTTTTGCCCGAAACGGGAATCCCCATCTTGAAGATGGACCGCAGGATGGTGTTGTTGGCGGTGGAACTGCCGGAGCCGTTCTTGGTGCCAACGGTGATCGAAAAATCGTTCACTATTTTGTTCATGGAACTCCTCGAAAGGTTTTCGTCATTTCGACGATGATAGTAATTGGTGGATCAAATCCGTGTGTTCGGAGAGGGCTTGGTAGCCCGCATCCACGTCGTTCCTGCAAATCGAATCAACCATTTTTTGGTGATACGCCCAGACCTGGGTAAGATAGTCGTAGTCGGTAAAGAAGTTCAACCCGACGGCTTCGTAGGCATCCCAGTACGATTGGAGCAGGCCCGTGACGAAGGGATTTTCCAATCGGCGGTAGATGGTGAGGTGTAATTCGCGATGTTCGGGGTGGGGGATTTCGATAGGAGTGCCGCGCAATTTTTCCCATGCACGTGCCACGAACGCCTGCAAATCGTCGTGGTCTTTGGTTGTCAGCAATTTTACCGCTTTATGCCAGTACGCGAGCTCGATGTGCTGGCGCAGGTCTGCAAACGCGATGAAGTGGTCCTTGTTCAGCGTCATGGCATAGTTGAGGCTTTTCATGACGGCTGGCGCGAAGGAATAGGGCTTGCGCCTCATCCCCGTACGCGGCTTGACTTCGATCACCCCCAGCGCTCTCGCCACTTCAAGTTGTTCCCGCAGCGCTGCCACACCGACGCCAAGTTCGCGGCTGAGCTCCGCCAACGGCGGAAGTTTGTTCTCAGCCTCCGGGTGCGTTGCCAGATAGTTGAGAAACTCGGAATTGTTCGGGGTGGAGCGCTCGCGCAACATAAATGTGATTAATCCGATTAATCACATTTTACGCCCGGAGGCGCGCAAAGTCAAGAGTGTGGGCTAAGAATAATTTGGTATGGGAGGGATGTGCGCGTCCTCATGCACCCCCTCGCTGCCTTTGCATATTGCCGCCTGCCATTCCTAAATTACTCCTCAATGGCTCCCCCAATGCTCCGCAGATGCTGGCGAAATGTGTAGTTATCATCAATGGCGCATCTTGCCAGGTAATCGTCAAACCGAAGCTGGTCTCTCAACAGATTGCCTGCTTGTATCGCGTGTGCTTGTTGGCGCTCCCTTTGCCAAATGTGATGGGCTGTAGAGAGAATTTCCTCCGCTTGCAGGCTTGGAACGAAAAGCACGCCGTCTGCATCGGCAAAAACAACATCCTCATTTGTCACTGTGAAATTACCGAAATGAGCCGCTCTGAGTGCTTCTGGATCACGCGGGTCAAGCCGCTGAGGACCTGCCGGATATTTGCCGCAACTGAAGACAGGAAAGCCGATTTGGATGAGTTCCACTGTGTCTCGATGGCAGCCCCAAACAATGATTCCTGCTAATCCACAGGCTTGAGCTTCCAAGACCGTCAAATCACCTATGCAGGCTTCATCTGCTCGCCCGCCGTTGTCAATAACCAGAATATCGCCTTGATTTGAATTTCCCATGACCTCCAGGAAAATGTCCACGCTGCCATAATGCCGTACCGGTAGAACTCGACCGGCAACGCGATCCTTTAAGTTTAACGAACGAATACTGGATGGAGCAACGCGAAGCGGTAAATTCAAGCGCAAACAAGCGTCTGCCATGAGCGGAGTCGAAAGTTCGGAGAACCGGCGGCTTAACTGCTCGTTGTTCATTGCAGCCTCCATTGTAAATGACCCTATCTTATTGACTCACCTTACGCTGCAGGGGCGACCCATCCATGTTTTTACCAAATGTCTGGTGCAGGGCGGCACTTTCTTGCAGATGGGCTGCCTGTTTTGCCCAAACAGGCAGCCCCTGCGGCGAAATCGCGTAAGGTGAGTTATTGATGCAGCGGCGACCCAGCACCGACATGGATTGTGCGCGAAGCGTCTCGACTCATGTTCATGCCGGGCGACGGGCGACTGGACTTTCCAGGACCTCGATTTCAACGAAGGGAACAGATTTGGCAAAGTTGTCAAGCCTTACGCGTTCGATTTTTCGTAACCACGACGTTTTTTGCCAGAGTCTTAAACCGTTCGCCGTCGTCCTGAACGACAGTGATTGTAATATTCCCGGATTTGCTGATTTGGACGTCCCTTACGATGCCGGATTTTCCTGCGTGGGTTCCGCCGATGACTTTGCAAAAATTGCCATCTTTTATTCTTGTGTGCATAGATTGTCCTAACGTATTCACTCGCCTTGCGCGGCAGGGTCTGGCTTCTGGAGCATTAACCTTCCACTGCCTGGACGATGTACTTTGCCAATACGAAATCCCAACCGGAGTCGTAGCCGGCGCGAGTGTCCCCGGCGCGATCACCGAGCGTCTCCCATCCCGTATGCACCAATTCAACCAGGGTGCCGCCTTCTTCTCTCTCGTGAAACGTCACCTTGACCTCTTGAGCTGTGTCGGGTGTGCGTCCGGGGTACCACTGAAATGTGACGGTCTCAAACGGCTTCCAAACCAGCACCTTGCCCCATTCCGATTCGCTGCCGTCCCTCAAAACTTCCATGATCCGCCCGCCGACCCAGCCCTCGAAGTAACAGGTTTGGGCATCCTCAAGACCTACTGAATGGGTGCGTAGGGGCCACCATTTTCCGATGCCCTCCGTAAACAGGCGGAATGCTTGCTCAGGCGGTAAACCCACCTTCAATTGTTTCCTTACGGCTTCAATCTTCATATCTTGTAAAACGTTCATGGTAATTCTCCAGTTTTTCTTGTTTAT
>QMIW01000126.1 GCA_024434165.1 Chloroflexota bacterium
GCCAGCGCCGTGCTGAGTTCGTAGAGTTGGGTCGCTTCGCGCTCGCGCGCCGTTGCCGCTGCGAGACCGGCTTGCATGCGCCCGACCAACTGGCTGATGGCGATCGCCACGATCAAAAAGATGACCAGAATCACCACGTCGGTGGGCTGGTGGACGGCGAATCTGTAATACGGCGGGATAAAAAAATAATTGAAGATCAGGAACGTCGCCAGCGCGCCGGTAATGCCCGGTCCCAGCCCCCAAAAAGCGGTGATCAACCCAAGCGGAATCAAATAGATGAGTGCCACCACCGCCTTATCGAGCGCCCCCCGCAAAGGAAACAGGAGCGCCGTGACAAACGCGATGAACCCGAGGGCAAAAACATACCTGGACGAGCGGGAAAACAGGTTTGAAATCCGCATGTTTGCGGATTCATTATACCTTTTTGAGATGGAACTCTGCGCTGCGCGGGAAAGCGCAGCGCAGTGGTACGGCGCAGCGAGCAAACTGCCTGACATGTTTTGCGTGCAAATTGGTGGGGCTGGTACATCCTGCGTCGGGGACTCCCTTTGCCAGGAGAAATGAACAGAAGGGTGCTGTGTGCATCGGTTATATGTGCTTATAAGCAAATCGAATACCTGAATATTATCTTTATCACTTCCGCGCATGGGGGAATAATATAAAATCCATTTTGTGACATATTTCACAAAATGGAGAGGCACATGCAGAGAAGGTACATTACGGCTTCATGGATTACGTTCGGGCTGATTCTGACATCGTGTTCGACCGGCGGAAAGGCGCTTTCCGCGGCGCAAAACCCGACGGAAACGGCGCCAGTTACCGCGTCTGCGCCCGAGGCGGGGGAGTGCCTGGCTTGCCATACGGATAAACAACGTCTGATTGATACCGCAGAACCGGTGGTAAAAGCGGGAGAGTCAGAATCCAAAGGGGTTGGCTGAGGGGGCGAGGTGGCTCCGTTGGAGCCCTGGGAGAAAGTGCTTGTGGATGCGGAGGCGTTCCTGCCCACCGACCACGGTGAATTGACCTGCATCGAGTGTCATGCGGGGGTGAATTCGTCGAACAAGGACGAGGCGCACACCGGCCTGGTTTCTAGCCCCAGCGCGCAGCCTGAGGTGTATTGCGCCGAATGTCATGAAAAAGAGACTGCTGCATATCCGAACAGCCTGCACAATACGCAGGCGGGATACTGGACAGTCATAAACACGCGTTCGGGCGGCATCCCGGAAAATCACCCGGCATTGAATAAGATGTTTAACAATCATTGCGCCACCTGCCATACGACGTGCGGCGAGTGTCATGTCGCCCAGCCGGGGAACGTGGGCGGCGGGTTGTTCAGCGGGCATGTGTTCGAGAAAACGCCCCCGATGACCCGTTCGTGTACGGCTTGTCATGGAAGCCGGGTCGGCAACGAGTTTCTGGGAAAGAACGAGGGCTTTTCCGGCGATGTGCATTTCCGCGAAGCGCGCATGAATTGTGTGAAGTGCCATGAAGGCGCGGATTTGCACGGGACGCCGGACGCTGAGATGGCTGTGAACCACCGCCTGAGCGGTCCCGAAGACCCGAAATGTGTGGATTGTCACGCAGAGACCGTTGACGGAGCGGATGGCATCGAGATGCACGCCCAGCACGGGGATACGCTTTCCTGTCAGGTGTGTCATTCCATCACCTACACCAGTTGCGACGGCTGTCATGTGGCGATCAGCAAGACCAGTGGAGCCCCATTCTTCGAGACGGAAGCGACGTACATGACGTTCTATATCGGGCGCAACCCCATTCAAAGCGAAGACCGCCCGTATGAATATGTTCCCGTACGGCATGTTCCCGCCGCGCCGACCGGCTACGAATTCTACGGGGAGAACCTTCTGCCGGATTTCGACGCGCTTCCCACCTGGGTCTATGCCGCGCCGCACAACATTCAACGATTCACGCCGCAGAACGCTTCCTGCGAGGCGTGTCACAACAACCCGGAAATCTTCCTGACGGCTGACAAGGTGAAGCCGGAGGAACTGAACGCAAACCAGACGGTGATCGTCAACATGATTCCTGCTCCGGTCGAGTTGTATCGCGCGGCGATGCCTCAACCCGCAAACCATGCCGATCTGCTGACGAATTCATGCGCTGCCTGTCATGCCAAGGGGATACGCAATTCGCCCCCCAGCCCCGAAGACCATGCCGGATACACGGATGATGGTTGCTCTGGATGTCACAAGCTGCCGTAGCGGCGCTTGATAAACCTATCTTCAATCGAACCAGGAGAAGACAATGTCTAGAAAGTTTCGAATGTTATTTGCCCTGTTCCTGGCGCTCAGTCTGATTTTGGGCGCGTGCGGAACCCCAGCCGAACCCGTTGCCGAAGCGACGGAAGCCCCGGTGGTCGAAGAAGTTGTGACCGAGGAACCCGTCGTTGAAACGGGTCCCGATGCGCTGGCGCTGTTTACGGAACTCGTCGCATCCCTCCCCGCCGACAAGGGTTACGGCACGGTGAAAGTATCGTCGCTCAATGAAGAACTGGCGGATACCCCTCCGTTCCTTCTGGATGTGCGCGAACCTGCCGAATTAGAAAAAGACGGTTATATCGAAGGTTCGGTCAACATTCCGGTGCGCGAAGTGCTTTCCAACCTGGATAAACTTCCGGGTCTCGACGAGCCGATTGTTGTGACCTGCGCCTCCGGCCACCGCGGCGGGATGGTGATGTCCGCGCTCCGGCTGTTGGGGTACACCAACGTCCGTAACCTGGCTGGCGGCGTGAATGCATGGAAAAAAGCCGAACTGCCTGTGGTGACGGGGTCCATGCCCGAGGCTCCGGCTGCGATCAGCGCTGCCATGATCGAAGATCAGGCGCTGTATGAGTTGTTGAACGATTTTCTCGCCAGCCTGCCCGAAGGCTATTACTCTATCAAAACGGATGCGCTGGCGGAAGAGCTGGCTGGCTCCGAGATGCCCACGATCATTGACGTGCGCACCAAAGCCGAGTGGGACAAGGACGGATATATCGAAGGCTCGGTCAACGTCCCGTTCACCGATTTCTTCGCCGCCCTCGACCAAATTCCGCAGGATAAAGACTCCCGCATTGTCATCCTGTGCGCCTCCGGCCATCGCGGCAGTATTATCATGATGGCGCTGCGCATGATGGGCTACACGGATGTCGTCAACCTTGCCGGCGGGCTCAACGGCTGGAAGGCAGCCGGTCTGCCGGTGGCTGGCTTGACCTCCGAGATGGGCGCTTTCATTGCCGGGCTGCCTGCGGATGCCGGTTATTACACCATCAAGGGCGATAAGCTCAATGAACTGCTTGCCGAAACCCCGCCTTTCATTGTGGATGTCCGTGAAGCCTCCGAAATCGAAGCCGGCGGCTACATCGCCGGCTCTGTCAACATCCCGATCCGCGAACTGCTTCAGAACCTGGATAAACTCCCCGGCAAGGACGAGAAGATTGTCATCACGTGCGCGTCCGGGCATCGCGGCGCGCTGGGTATGATGGCGCTTCGCCTGCTCGGATATACCGATGTGGTAAACCTCGCCGGCGGGATCAACGGCTGGGTCAAGGCGGAATTTCCGCTGGAGATGGGCGTTCCTGCCGCGCCAACCGCTGGCGCCATGCCCGAGGTGGATGCCGACCGGCTTGCAGTTCTCGATGCTTACCTCGCCGCACTGCCCGATGGCTTCAATACCGTCAAACCGGCTGATCTGAACACTGAAATCGTCGGCGGAACCGTTCCCTTCATCCTCGATGTCCGCTCGCAGACCGAATGGGATGAGAACGGACATATCGAAGGTTCGGTGCTGGTCCCGGTCAATGATGTGCCTGCCAGCCTTGCCCAACTGCCAGCCGATAAGGCGGCGCTCATTGTGGTGACGTGCGCTTCCGGTCATCGCGGCGCGATGGTGATGATGTACCTGCAATTCCTGGGCTATACCAATGTCCGCAATTTGGCTGGCGGTTTGAATGGCTGGATCGCGGCTGAACTGCCCGTCGTCAAATAAACCGGTTGGGGAATCATCGGTGACAATCCTGCCTGCGAGAGAAACTCGCAGGCAGGATCATTATAGGGCGATCCCCCCATGCCGTAACAGGGATTTGTTGACGATCTTCACTGGCACGGCTTATCAGAAAGGCTTATCTTATGCAGGGTGTTTATAACGAACTCTTATGGAACAGGGATAAGCGTATGGTGGAACTTTCAACCTTGCAGGTCTTTCTTGCCGCAGCGGAAGAGAAGAACTTCAGCAACGCGGCAAAGCGGCTGCACCTCTCACAGTCCGCTGTGAGCCAGAACATCCAGTCCATGGAACGGGCGTATGGCGTGGAGTTGTTCGTCCGCCGCGGACGCATCGTGGAACTGAGCGAAACGGGACAGATCATTCTGCCGATGGTTCAGGAGGTGCTGCGAGCCGCGCGCATGCTGGAAGACGGTTTTGAAGAGATTCGCAACCAGGTCGGGGGCGAACTGCTGATCGGCTGTTCCACTTCGGCAGGGAAGTATTTGCTGCCCGCCCTGCTTTCGGGGTTTCAGGAGCAGTACCCGGCGGTTCATCCGCGCGTCAAGGTGATGGGACGGGAAAACGTCTATGACCGCATGCTCAACCACACCATTCCGCTGGGCGTGACCAGCAAGATGTTCGAACACCGCGACCTGGAATGCCAGCCGTTGTTCGATGACCGGATCATCCTGATCGTTCCCGTGAATCATCCCTGGGCAATGTACGGCAAGGCGACGCCCGATGACCTTCTGGACCAGCCCGTCATCCTGCGCGAGGAAATGTCCGGCACGTGCGAGACCGTGATGCACGGCTTGAAGAATTACGGGATCACGCCGGATATGTTGAAGGTCGTTATGGAACTTGGCAACCCGGAGGCGATTGAAATGGCGGTGGAGCGCGGCGTGGGGATCGCCTTTGTTTCCGAGATGGTCGCGGCGCGCGGACTTGCTTTTGGGCGCATCAAAAAAGTGGAAATGCAGGGGCTGACCCTCAGCCGCACGGTATATATTGCCCGCACCTTGAACCGCCCGTTGACCAGGGCGCAATCGCTGTTCTGGCAGTTTGCACAATCCCGGCGCGAGCAGATCAACACGGAAATCTGGGACAGCCTCGTCAACTTTTCAGTGAAGTAAAACTCCAGCGGAAGTTTGCCCCCGCAAATGATCCTTGCGTTGCGAACGCGCTAACCCAATTTCTCCGCGAACGCCAGCACATGACCATCCAGGTCGAGACTGTACGCGGCGCGGTCGCCCCAATCGCGTTCTGCGAGTCCGCTCAGTTCGAAGGCGCCCGCTTCGAGCGCGCGGCGATGATATTCGCCGGGATTCTCGACGTACAAATAGATTTCAGAGCGCGGAACGCCCGCCGCTTGCGCGGGATCGGGGAGACGATCTCCAAGCAGGCGTCTGATGCCCGCTTCGGGCATTAATCCCAGCACACAGGATTCGGACAGGTTGAATTCTGTCATACCGGGAGCGTTGAGGGACGGCTCACGACCCAGCACGCGCGTGTAAAACTCTGTGCTGCGGGTTTGGTCTTTGATGTAGAGGATGAAATGGGGTTTGATTACTGAAAGTGATTTCATGGCGTGTTCTTGTGTTGGCAAAACAGGAACGGAAGGGTCGTGCTGTGGGTATTATACAACGTCCTCTTGACCGCACCTTGTAAGTAGTCGGTCGAAATAAATTTTACAAAAATACGCTCCCGGCGGCGTCCCCGCCGCCGAGGACGGCGGCATGAGCAGGAATTTGTTTTCTAAAAAC
>QMIW01000026.1 GCA_024434165.1 Chloroflexota bacterium
ATTTTACAAAAATACGCTCCCGGCGGCGTCCCCGCCGCCGAGGACGGCGGCATGAGCAGGAATTTGTTTTCTAAAAACTTATGACCGACTACTTAACAAAAGTCATTGCTGTTCTCATTGGCAAAGATTCTGCTCGAACTCGTGGAACAGCCCGCCGCGCACCCAGCCGTTGTATTTGGGTGAGTGAGTTGGCTGACGTTACGCACCGCCCCGAAGGTTTGACCCACAAACGAGCCGAAATAACCTTCAGGACATTTCGCGTAAGGTAAGTGAGTTAACTCAAAGAAAAGATATGACTTCCATCCATGACGGGGGAAAGCGCCGCTGGCTACAATAAGGTTGACCATAACATTTATTATCAGGCAAACCTTATGATTCCCGGGCATCTCAGCGAAAGCACCGAAATGTACCTCAAAACGATGATGGAATTGAGCGGGCGCGACCCGGTGATGGTTTCGCGCCTTGCCGAGCGTCTGAATGTGACGCCTGTTTCCGCAAATGAGATGGTCCGGCGGTTGGGGGAGCAGGGCTTGGTCACGCACACACCGTATAAAGGGGTTTCGCTGACGAAACGAGGGCGCGAAGCGGCGGTCAATGTTTTGCGCCGGCAGCGATTATGGGAGGTTTTCCTTCACGATCACTTAAAGATCGAGTGGGCGCAGATCTATGAATTTGCCTGCGCGCTCGAACACGCCACCGCGCCCGAAGTGACCGAGGCGCTGGCTGTCTTTTTGGGAAACCCAGCGACCTGCCCGCGTGGAAACCCCATTCCGGCAGCGGATGGCTCCTTCAAGCCGGTGGATGGATTCCCGTTGAGCGAGTTGAAGGCGGGCGAGCGGGCGCGCGTGATGGCGGTCAACGCCACGATGACGGATGTCCTGCGCTATTTGCAGGAACGCGCGATTCTGCCGGGCTGTGAACTTAAAGTGCTCGAAGCCGCCCCGCTTCAAGGTCCGCTCACCCTGCTGGTGGGGGATAGGGAAACGGCATTGGGGCTTTCGATGGCTGAGTTTGTGCTTGTAAAAAGAATCGAACCCTGAGGAGTGATCTCATGACCGAATCCATCCCGCTTCATTTACTCCGACCCGGTCAACGGGGAATCATTGCGAAGATCAACAGTTCGGGCGCGCTGCGCCGCCGCTTTGTCGAGATGGGCATCGTCAAAGGGGAGACGATCCTGCTCGAACGTCACGCGCCGCTGGGCGACCCGATGGCGTATTTCATCAAGGGCTATCGTCTGGCTCTGCGAAAAGAGGAAGCCGCGCAGATCGAAGTGGTCTTGAACGGGTAAACCATGGCGAATCTGACGATTGCGCTGGCTGGAAATCCGAACGCGGGCAAGACGACCATTTTCAATGTATTGACCGGTTTGCGCCAGCATACGGGCAACTGGCCCGGAAAAACGGTGGAGAGGAAGGAAGGCGAGGTGGAATTCGACGGCTTGAAAATCAATCTCGTGGACCTGCCCGGCACGTACAGCCTGACAGCCTACTCGCCCGAAGAGATCATCGCGCGCGACTTCATCATCGGGGAAAAACCCGACGCCGTCATCAACGTGGTGGATGCGACCAACCTCGAGCGCAATTTGTATCTCACGATTCAGATTTTGGAATTGGATGTCCCGGTGGTGATGGCGCTCAACATGACGGATGAGTTGCAAAGAGACGGCGCAAAGATTGACTTAACGCATCTTTCCCGGCTTTTGGGCGGATTGCCCATCGTCCCGACGACGGCAAACCGGGGCAGGGGAATCAGGGAATTGATTGCCGCGGCTGTGCGTGCGGCTCGAAAACGGACGGCATGATCACGACTTCCTCGCATTCGCTCTTTCGGCTCGACTACGGCGGCAAACTGGAACGCGAAATTGACCGCGTCATCGAGGCATTCAACGAGCATCAACTGGATACGGGGCGTTATCCAGCCCGCTGGCTGGCGATCAAACTGCTGGAAGCGGACGCCGACATCCTCGAACACGTCCGCGCCACGCCCAACGGCGGGAGGGTGCTCGCGATCGCGCGGCAAAGTTCGGAGAAATTGAAGTCCTGGCTGGGTGACGACGTGGATATGCTCATCGCCGACCGCCGCTACGGTTTCATCAACGGCATTGTGCGGCAGGCATTGCGGCGCCCGCGCATGGACGGGGTCACGCTCACCGAACGCATTGACGACATTGTCACGCACAAATGGCTGGGCTTGCCCATCTTCTTTGCGATGATGTACGTCATGTTTCGATTGGTGATTGACGTCTCGGCTCCGTTTTTGGATTGGACCGACGCAGTCATCACCGGACCGGTTGCGCGCTGGTTCGCCTCTCTGCTGGACCTGTTGGCGGCTCCGGCTTGGATTCATTCCCTCGTCGTGGAGGCAGTTATCGGCGGAGTCGGAGGCGTGCTGGTCTTCATCCCCGGGCTGCTGATTCTGTACTTCTTCCTTGCCTTGTTGGAGGATTCGGGTTATATGTCCCGCGCCGCGTTCGTGATGGACCGCTTCATGCGCGTGGTGGGTTTGCATGGCAAATCGTTCATCCCGATGATTCTCGGCTTTGGGTGCGCCGTCCCGGCGGTGTACGCCACACGGACGATTCCCAGCCGCCGTGATCGCGTGCTGACGGCGCTGCTCATCCCGCTCATGTCCTGCTCGGCGCGGCTGCCGGTGTATGTGGTCTTCGGTCTGGCGTTCTTCGGCTCGCGCGCCGGGACGGTCATTTGGGCGATGTACGCGCTTGGCATTCTGGTCGCCATGGTGGCAGGGATGGTCTTCACGCGCACCATCCTCAAGCCGGATGTTACATCCGCCTTTGTGCTGGAACTTCCACCGTATCGTGCGCCGGCATTCAAGAGCGTCCTGATTCACATGTGGGAGAACACGCGCGAATTTGTCCGCAAGGCGGGGACGACGATTCTCTACGCTTCGCTTGTGATGTGGGTTTTGCTCAACCTGCCCTGGGGCGTGACCGAGCAGCGCGATTCGTATTTTGGCAAAGTCAGCGGATGGATCGCTCCCGCATTTGCGCCGTTGGGGTTCGGCGACTGGCAGACGAGCGGCGCGCTGGTGAGCGGGTTCATGGCGAAGGAGATCGTCGTGAGCACCATGAGCCAGATCTACATTGGCGGGGAGGAAGTCGGCCGCACCGAACAGAAGACCACGTTTGCCGGCGATTTGAACGAGATCGGTCTCGGCTTTGTGAATGCGGCTCTTGATTCAGGGAAAATTCTGCTGAGCATCATTCCGGGCGTGGACCTGATGGATGAGGAAGCCGCCTCGCAGGATACCGTTTTGAGCCGGATACTGCGCGAACATTTCACGCCGTTGAGCGCGGCTGCCATGTTGATCTTCGTATTGTTGTACGTCCCTTGTGTGGCTACGCTGGGTGCGATCAAGCATGAGTTCGGTGTGTCCTGGGCGGTGACATCCGCCGTGTATCAAACGGTGGCGGCGTGGCTCGCGGCGCTGCTGGTGTATCAGGGCGGCTTGCTTTTGGGACTGGGATAGATGCTGGCGCAGTTGGTCTCCCTGCTGGAAAGCAAACCGGACGGTTTGAGCCTGTTCGAGGTCAGCCGCCGGATGAAGGTGCAGCCGTCTGCGCTTCAGCCAATGCTCGATTTGCTGGTGAGGAAGGGCAGGCTGGTGGAGATCGGTCCCGATGGAAAGTGCTGTACCGCCTGCGCCTCGGTCTCGGACTGCCGCCTGCTCGCCGCGCGTGGAAAACGCTATGTGGCAGCGCGCTGAATTCGCGCTTGCCTTTCTTCCATTTCTTGTCTATACTGTGGGAAATCAACTCTAGGAGACATCCCATGCCCACAGTACGCGATATGATTCGAAAAAAGGGCGGCGAGATTTTCTCTGTCGCTCCCGACGCCACCGTGTACGAAGCGCTCTCCATCATGGCAAAAAACAACACCGGCGCGTTGATGGTGCTCAGCGGAAACAAGGTGGAGGGAATTTTGTCCGAGCGGGATTGTGTTCGGAAGGTGGACCTTGCGGGAAGGAGTTCCAAAACCACCCGAGTCAGCGAAATCATGACCACCAAGGTGATCTATGTGGAAGCGAGCCAGCCTCTCGAGGAGTGCATGGCGTTGATGATTGACAAGAATATCCGTCACCTGCCGGTGTACGATGGCGGGCAGCTGCTCGGTCTGATTTCCGTCCGCGATGTGTTAAAGGAAGTGGTGGACGTGCAGAAGTTCATGATCTCGCAATTGGAGCATTACATCACAGGCGGGGGAAGATAAAAATCCGCGTGCCTGCTCAATTTGCAGATTGCATCTGATTTGCCCAGGCTTTGATTTCTCGAATGTGATCGGGCGTGGTGCGGCAGCATCCGCCGATGAGCCGCGCCCCGTTCTCATACCAGGCTTTGGATTGCAGCCCGAAGGATTCGCAGGAGGTCTCGCCGTGCCAGGTGTTTGTGGCGGGGTTGTAGATTTCGCCCGAATTGGGGTAAACGATGATGGGCTTGTCCGTTTTCTTTTTGATTTCACGAATCAATGATGGAATGAAAAGCGGCGATGAACAGTTGACGCCAATCGCCGCAACCTGGGGATATTGATCGAGGAAGGCGGCGCAATCCGCGATTCGTTCGCCGTTGGAGATGTGTTCGCCGTCCTTTGCGGTGAAGGTGAACCAGGCGCCTGTATTTGGGAATTTGCCCAGCAGTTGAAGCAAGGCTTGGGCTTCGATCAGGCATGGGATGGTCTCGCAGGCTGCAAGGTCCGAACCCGAGGCGATGAGGGTTTCCAGGCGCGGACGGTGGAAGTCCATCAATTCTTTTTCAGTTAATTTATAGTCACCGCGGTATTCCGAACCATCCGCAAGAAACGCGCCGTACGGTCCAATTGACCCGGCGACGATCGGAAAGGCTCGGTTTTTGCGGTTGCCTTCATTCGACCAAAATTCATCGCGCGCGCTTTGCGCCAATTGCACGGATTTTTGAATCAACGCCAGCGCTTCGCTTCTGTTCAAGCCGCGTTTGGCGAAACCTTCGACCGTTGCCTGATAACTGGCGGTAATGGCAATATCCGCGCCCGCGTTGAAATAATCGAGATGCACCTGGCGGATGAGTTCGGGTTGTTCCATCAGGATTTTCGCGGACCACAGCGCATCGTTCAGGTCGCAGCCGCGGCGTTCGAGTTCGGTGGCGAGCGCACCATCCACGATGGCGAGAGGTTGTTTTTGGAGGAGGGATTCAATGGGGTTCATGAATTACTGCCAGGGTAATTTTTCCAAGTCCACATTACCGCCGCTGATGATAACGCCGATTTTCAAACCGCTCAAATCAATTTTCTTTTCCCACAGGATTCCAACCGCCACCGCCGCCGACGGCTCGATGATGATCTTCGCCCGCTCCCAAACGAATTTCATTGCCGCGATGATGCCCGCCTCGCTGACCGTGACGATCTGCTCCACGTTTTTTTGAATGATCGGAAACGTCAATTCGCCCAATGATGTGAGCAAGCCGTCGGCAATCGTTTTCGGGTTTTGCGATGAAATGATCCTGCCCGCCTGCATCGAACGAAACGCGTCGTCCGCCAATTCAGGTTCCGCCGCAATGACTCGAATTCCATTTTTGATTCCCTTCGCCGCGATGGACGTGCCGCTTAACAATCCGCCGCCGCCAACGGGTGCGATGATCACATCCAAATCAGGGACATCCTCCAGCAGTTCCATTGCCGCCGTGCCTTGTCCTGCAATCACGCGCTCATTGTCGTAGGGATGGACAACGCCTGCGCCTGTATCGAGTCTGATGCTCTCCATCGTGCTTTCCCTTGCTTGAAGCGTCGGCTCGCAAAACGTGATTCGCCCGCCGTAGCCCTCCACCGCATTCTTTTTCACCTGCGGCGCATTATTCGGCATGACGATATAAGCGGGAATGCCGCGCAGCCTCGCCGCCAGCGCCAGCGCCTGCGCGTGATTTCCCGATGAATGAGTGACCACCCCGCGGGCAGCGTCTTCACCGCTCGACGCAAAGACAGCGTTGCACGCGCCGCGAAATTTGAACGCGCCCACTTTTTGAAAATTCTCGCACTTGAGAAACACCTGCGCCCCAACGCGCCGGTTCAGGCTCTCGTTGGTCATCACGGGCGTGCGATGCGCGTACGGCTTGATGCGTTCTGCGGCTTGCTGAATGTCGGTAGGCGTGACGGTCATGGTTATTCCCTTTGCATGTTGAGATCAGACTGTTTCCTGTTTTCTGTCGTCTGTTGTCCATCGTCGGTTAGTACCCTCTCTCGAAATCAACCTGGTGTTTCAACGGCTTTCCTTCAATGTACAAACGATAATTCTCGATGAATATCTTTGCAATGTCCGCCGGGAAACTCGGCGCGGAGGTGTGAAAGGTCATCAGCAGGTTTTTCGTCGTCCAAAAGGGATGTTCCTTTGGCAGCGGCTCTTCTTCAAAAACATCCAACACCGCTCCGGCAATTTTATCCTGCTCCAGTGCTTCGATCAGCGCATGTTCATCCACTGCCGAGCCGCGCCCGACGTTGATGAACACGGCATGCGGCGGAAGCGCGGAGAGCAGTTCCGCATTTACGATGCTTTGCGTCTCCCCCGTGTTGGGGAGGATGGAAACAAGATAATCCAATCCATTCGCAAACTCCAGCAGCCCATTGCCGTGGTAATACCCGTCAACGTGTTCGCTCAACTCGCTCTCCCGTGTGTATCCCCGGACTTTCATCCCAAAGAATTTTGCCGTCCGCGCCACCTCTGCGCCAATGGAGCCGACCCCCAGCAGTCCAATTGTCTTGCCGCGCAACACACCGGTGATGGTTTTATCCCATTCCTGATTCTTTTGCGCCTGCGCGCGTTGAAAAATTTTCCGCTCGTGAGCCAGCAGATACCCAACTACATATTCGGACATGAGATACCCGAACACGCCGCGCGCATTCGTCAGGATGTAGTCGCGCCGCAGCGCGGGATCGAGCAGCGGCTCGACTCCTGCCCACGTGGCTTGCGCCCATTTCAAGTTGGGGAGGCTTCCCAGCGCAGTGCGAATTAACGATGGTGCGCCGAGAACGATCTCGCATTCCGCTGTCGGTTCTGAAGCGATTTTCAAATCGGGCAGCCCCGCCGCCTCGACGATGGCGTGGTATTCCCGGTGATCTTTCGTGAGGATGAGAAGCGTTGGCATGGCGTTCCAATTGTACCCATGTTTTCATACTATAATTGCGGGCATGACTGCTCCGAAAACATCCTTTCAAAACTTTATGTCGCGCATCATTGACTATGCGGGGATGTATCCGCCTGCGAACTTATCGCTGGAGGATGCCTTCAAAAACTTTGTGGATTATCAAGACTCACCTGACTCGTGGATGCTTTCGCGCTTTGTCGTCCCCGCGAAGAAACTCGCGCCTCTTTCTGACCTCATGGCTGGTTCGCCGGACGGGTTGACCTTTACCACCCCCGGGCGGAGCGGCTCCACTGCGGACGAGTTTCTGGCAAATCTCAATCTTGACCTTGCCGACATTCGATCCCTCCGCGAAGCACACGGTGATAAAGTCGTGGTGGATATGTTCGAGGTCGCCCTGCCATCTTCCGCATTACATGACGCTGCGACCGCCCACGATTTGGTCAAGGCGTCTTCCGATCTGCTCAACAAAAACGGTTTGACCGTTTTCTTTGAAGCGCCATTTGGCGAAGGCTGGCAAACCCGCGCGGAAAATCTGATCCGCGCTTTGCGGAAACTCAAGGACAGGCATGTCGGCTTCAAACTCCGCACCGGCGGCGTGACGGCGGATGCCTTCCCGTCCACCGAACAGGTCGCATGGGCAATTGCCAAAGCGCGTGACTCAGGCATCCCGATGAAATGCACGGCGGGATTGCATCATCCAATTCGGCATTTCAATGAAAGCGTGCAAACCAAAATGCACGGCTTCCTCAACGTCTTTGGGGCAGGGCTGCTCGCGGCTGAAAATGGGCTGTCACAGGAGCAAATCCAATCCATTTTGGAAGATGAAGACCCGAAGAGTTTTATCTTTGACGAAACTGGCTTTGCCTGGAATGATTTGCGCGTAGCCAGTTCGGGGATTGCGAAAGCCCGCCAATTCGCCACCTCCTTTGGCAGTTGCAGTTTCGACGAACCGCGCGAGGATTTGCGGGGATTGGGTTTGCTGTAAGCGCTGCCATCTCCCGTGCTAAAATACTGGAAGCAAGGAGTTTCCAATGGCAGAGACAACCCTCAGCGTACAAATTCCAACCGACCTGCTTCATTTTGGGATGAATCAGGATGAAATCCAGCGCCGAATTTCAGAGTGGCTGGTCTTTTCCCTTTTCTCTGAAGGGAAAATCTCTTCTGGCAAGGCTGGGAAACTGCTTGGCATATCCCGCCTTGAGTTCATTCAATTGCTAAAAACTCGCGGTATTGCCTTCATCAATTATTCGGAAGATGAAATCAAGGAAGAACTGAAATCTGTAAAGAAACTCGAACCTAAAGCCTGAAAATGATCGTCGTTTCCAACACCACACCGCTGATTGGCTTGGCGTCCATTGGCGGACTTGGACTTTTACAGGAATTATTTGACGAGGTTTACATACCAAAGGCTGTTTTCGATGAGACAGTTACCTTTGGGCGGGGGGAAGGCAGGGCTAAACAGGAAGTTTCCAGGGCAGCCTGGATTCATGTCGTTGAGATAAAAGATCGCCTTGCTGTTCAGGTCATGCTGGATGAAATGGATTTGGGGGAGGCAGAAACCATTGTTCTTGCCAGCGAATTAAACGCGGACTGGGTCCTGATGGATGAGAAGAAAGGGCGCAGAAAACTGGACCAACTAAACATCCCTAAAATTGGAACGCTCGGCATCTTGCTCAAAGCCAAACAGCTTGGGCTGATCCCAACCCTCAAACCCGAAATTGAAAATTTGCAAAAATCCGCCTTTTCCATATCGCCTTTGATTGTGGAAGAAGTTTTGAAAATTGCTGGAGAATGAAACGCCTCGATATTTTTTGCATAGGTTTACATCATGCTCAAATCCTTCATCGAAGTACCCCCCGATTCCGATTTCCCCATCCAAAACCTCCCGTACGGAATTTTCTCCACAAAAGCGAACCCTAGTCCGCGCGTGGGGACGCGGCTGGGCGATTGGGTGATTGACCTCGCTTTCCTTGACGAAGAAAAATTATTCGGCAAGCAATACGGCTTCTTTGCCGACGCGGCATTGAATCGTTTCATGGCTGCAGGGCGGGACGTGTGGCGGGTAATCCGTCAGCGTTTGACTGAACTGCTAAGCGAAGGCAGCGCCAGCGTCTGGGAAGAGGCGGTGCGCGTTCGCGCGTTGACTCCCGCAAGCGATGTCAAAATGTATTTGCCCGTCGCCATCGGCGATTACACCGATTTCTATGCCTCGCGCGAACACGCCACAAATGTGGGCATCATGTTTCGCGGAAAAGAAAACGCGCTCATGCCCAACTGGCTGCATCTGCCCGTCGGTTATCACGGACGCGCGAGTTCGGTCGTTGTCACCGATACGGATGTGATTCGTCCGCGCGGACAGGTCAAGCCCAAGGATGCCCCGCCTGAATTCACACCGACGCGCCAGTTGGATTTTGAATTGGAGATGGGATTTTTTGTCGGCAGGGGCAATGAACTCGGCGAACCGATTTCGATTGAAAACGCGCGCGAGCATATCTTCGGCATGGTGCTGCTCAACGACTGGAGCGCGCGCGATATTCAGGCATGGGAGTACCAGCCGCTCGGACCGTTCCTTGCGAAGAATTTTGCGACTTCGATTTCGCCCTGGGTGGTGACGATGGATGCGCTCGAACCGTTCCGCGTGCATGGACCGAAGCAGGAACCGACGCCTCTTCCCTATCTGCGGGCTGATTCAGCGAATGGATACGACATCCACCTTGAAGTGACTCTGCAAAGCGCAAGGATGGATGTGCCGCAGACCATCAGCCGCTCGAACATGAAATACCTGTATTGGGGCATGGACCAGATGCTGGCGCATCACACCGTCACGGGCTGCAACATGCGCGTCGGCGACTTGTGCGGCACAGGCACTATCAGCGGACCGACAGAAGACAGTTACGGCTCAATGCTGGAATTGACCTGGCGCGGCGAAAAGCCGATCCAATTGCCCAGCGGCGAGACACGCACATTCTTGCAGGACGGGGATATTGTGACGATGAAAGGCTATTGCCAGGGCGATGGTTATCGGGTTGGCTTCGGCGAAGTGACGGGAAAAATTCTGCCTGCGAAATGAGCGATTGACGATCCCCGCCGTAAGCGGGGATTTTTTTGTTATTGGACCGTCTTTACCAATTCTTTACAATCGCTTTATCCTTCAAACATCCCCTTTGGGTATCCTCCCAATGAAGGTACAATCTTTGCATGACCAAAATCCTTGTCATTGACGACGAACCCTCGATCGTGAATCTCGTCCAGGCGTATCTCAAGCCCGAAGGCTATGAGGTTTACACCGCAAATGACGGCGTTTCAGGTCTCAAAGCCGCGCGCGCCTTCAAACCCGACCTCCTCATCCTCGACGTGATGCTGCCTGGCATGGACGGCTTGGAACTGCTCTCCAAACTCCGCCGCGAATCGGATGTGTATGTCATCATGCTCACGGCGCGCACCGAAGAGACCGACAAGATCGTCGGGCTTTCCGTCGGCGCGGATGATTACGTGACCAAACCGTTCAGTCCGCGCGAGTTGGTGGCGAGAGTCAAGGCGGCGCTGCGGCGTCTCGGAGCAGGGGCAGGTTTGGGCGAGGTCGGAGGCGTGCTGTCCTTCCGTCACGTGCGGATTGACATCAGCGCGCGGCAAGTCACGGTGGACGATCAACCCATCGAGTTGACAACAATCGAATTCGATCTGCTGCGCGCGCTCGCGGAAAATCGCGGGCGCGTCTTGTCGCGCGAGCAGCTGCTGGAAAAAGTGTGGGGCGGCGAATATTTTGGCGAGATGCGCGTGGTGGATGTGCATCTCGGACACGTGCGCGCGAAACTGGGCATCCCCGAACTCATCGCCACGGTGCGCGGCGTAGGCTATCGTTTCGACGACGAGGCGTTATGAGTTACTTCAAATCGCATCTTGCGGCAAAGTTGTTTGCTTCGTATCTGCTGGTCATCCTGATCGGCATGTTGGTGATCTGGGGCACCACGCGCATCACCACGCCGCGCGCGTATGCGCGTCACCTGCAATTCATGGAAGAGCAGATGATGGGCGGCGGCATGATGATGGGGCAGGGGCGCGGCGGACCAGGAGGGATGCTGGCGGATTTTTATACCAACTTTCGCAAGTCCTTCAATGAGTCTTTGATCGTTGCGGTGATGGTCGCTTCGGCTGTGGCTTTGATCGTCAGCGGCGCGCTGAGTCAGGGCGTGATTGCGCCTGTGCGAAACATGATGAACGCCAGCCGCCGCATCGCCGAGGGACATTACGGCGAGCGCGTGCCGCTGCAAGGGGAGGATGAATTGAGTCAACTTGCGGCGAGTTTCAACCGAATGGCATCGCAATTGGAACAGGTCGAAGCGATGCGCCGCCGTCTCATCGGCGATGTGGCGCACGAGCTCCGCACGCCGCTCACCGCCATCAAAGGTTCTGCGGAAGGTCTGATGGATGGCGTGCTTCCCGCGAACCATGAGACCTTTCAGCAAATTCACAACGAAGCCGAACGCCTCAATAAATTGATCAACGATTTGCAGGAACTCAGCCGCGTCGAATCGAAAGCGATTGAATTGGATATCCGCCCTGTGGAGGTGAGCCGCCTGATGCAGACCGTCATCAAGCGGATGCAATTCCAATTCGACGAAAGGCGCATCCTTCTTGACGTGAGGCTGGTTCACGACCCCATTCTTGTCCTCGCCGACGAAGACCGCACCCTGCAGGTGTTGACCAATCTCCTCGGCAACGCCCTGCAATACACACCCGAAGGCGGGAACGTGACCGTGATGGTCGAGCGCGAAAAACACACGGCGAAATTTACCATCCGCGATACGGGCATCGGCATCCCCGCTGAACACCTCGCGCACATCTTCGACCGCTTCTACCGCGTGGATAAATCCCGCTCGCGCGCGCACGGCGGCTCAGGCGTCGGGTTGACGATTGCCAAGCATCTTGTCGAAGCGCAGGGAGGAAAAATCTGGGCGGAGAGCGCAGGCGAAAATAAAGGCAGTGCGTTCGTGTTCACACTGCCGATTGGATAGATGAAGATGTCGTTGCAAGTGGCGCTATCAGCGCCGCGAAACAATCCCCTCATCGCAACAGGAGACTGCTTCGCCGCAGGCTCGCAGTGACAATTGTCACCGCCGAATCAATCCCACCAGCCAGATCAAAACCACCGCGCCCCCAATCGCCACGAGCAGACTCCACAAATTGAAGCCCGTCACGCCCTGGTAGCCCAGAAAGTTCATGATCGCGCCGCCGAGGAACGCGCCGATGACGCCGACCACCACGTTGGCGAGCCCGCCCATCTTGCGGTTCTTGCCCGTGATGATGCTGGCGATCCATCCCGCCAGCGCGCCGAAAACGATCCATACGATGATATTAATAAGGCTCATTTCTTCCTCCGTTTTGAAATTTCCATAAGAATGTTTTGAATGGTTGGTTCCTTCGCGGCTCTTACGAGGCGCGTCGTATGCTTGTGGTGGGGAAATGACTTCACTTGTGGGTGATGAGGCGCATTATCGTATCGAAAAACCAAATTCTTCTGTTTGTCCATGAAGTGGTACCGATACTTCACCTTGTTTGCCTGCCCGGTATCTACTACTTCTGTAAATTCAAGAAAGTATCCGTTCTCGAAAACAATTTTCCCGCTGATACTTCCCTGGCGGTTGTTATAGATTTTCTTGCTGAGCGAGTAGGACTGGATATTTGGGAAGTCGCGCAGTATGTTTTCAAATTCCAGGAAATATTCCTCGATCATCCAGTCAGCCCCTGAAGCTGTTTTTCGTTCTTGTCCAGCAATTCATACAAACCCGCCCAAAGAATATAATCTTCGCGGTCGTCCAGCTTTCCCTGGGTGAACTGCTTGTAAAACCCTGCGCTCGTCATTTTATATTTTTCTTCGTAGGATTTCAGGTCTATTTTTATATTGAGGATGCCGCGTTTGAGTTCCGCCACCTGATAGGCAATCACGTTCTGTGCGAATGATTCTTCGTCACGCGAGAACTCCAGCACTTTTTTCAGGCGTTTTGCGGTTTTGGGGCGAATGTTTAAATTCAAATGCAACATAGACTCTCTTTCTTATCATTCATGATTTTGAGTATAGCATAATTTTCTTTACCTCCTGATCACCGCCTCCCGTTCTGGTCCCACCCCAATCCACTTCACGGGCACTCCCGCCGCAGATTCGATCATCTTCACATACTTCTGCGCGTTGACGGGTAATGCTTCAAACGATTTCGCCGCGCTGATGTCCTCGCTCCAGCCTGGGAAGGTTTCGTAAACACACTCGACCTCCTCCAAGCCGTAGGCGTCCACATCCGCGTAGCGGACGGGGTTTCCATTTACCTTGTAGCCCACACAAACCTGAATCTCCTTCAAGCCGCTCAAAATGTCCAGTTTGGTCAGGCAGATTTCGGTCATGCCGCTCAACTCGGCGGCGGTGCGGACGATCTCCAAATCCAGCCAGCCCACGCGGCGAATCCGTCCCGTCGTGGCGGCGACTTCCCCGAATTTTTTATAGACCTCGCTGCTCGTATCCTTGATCTCTGTGGGTAAGGGTCCCGCGCCGACGCGGGTGGTGTAGGCTTTGGTCACGCCGACGACCTGCGTGATGTATTTCGGCGGAATTCCCAGCCCCGCCGAAGCCGCCGAAGGGATGGTGGTCGAAGCGGTCACGAACGGATACGTGCCCCAGTCCGTGTCCAAAAACGTACCCATCGCCTGTTCGAGCAAAAAGGTTTTTCCTGCTTTCAAGCCGTCCTGCACAATCGAAAATAATTCCTTGATGTACGGCTTTAACTTCGCGTAATAGCCGCGATACTCGTCGCGCACAGATTCAAATCGCAGCGCTTCGCCGCCCAGCGCAGCGATGATTTTGTTTTTCAACTCCAACTGCACTTTCAGGCGGTTCTCGAACGCCTCGCTTGAAAAATCCGTCCAGCGGATGCCGTTGTAACTGACCTTGTCCGCAAACACGGGACCGATTCCGCGCCGCGTGGTTCCCGTTGCGCCAGCGCCTTTTGCGTCTTCATACAAGCCGTCCAAAATCTTGTGATAGGGCATGATGAGATGCGAACGCGGCGAGACCCACAACCGCCCGTCCACACCCACGCCCGCCTTGTTGAGCATTTCGATCTCTTCGATCAACACAGCAGGGTCAATCACCACGCCGCCGCCGATCAATGCTGTTGTGTTTTTTGCAAAAATCCCCGATGGCACCAGATGAATTTTAAACGTCCCAAACTCATTGATGACCGTATGCCCCGCGTTGTTCCCGCCGTTGAAGCGCGCCACGTAATCCGCGCGCTCGGCGAGAAAATCCACCGCCTTGCCCTTGCCCTCGTCGCCCCACTGCGAACCGACCACTGCGATCACACTCATTTCAACTCCTTTGATGTCATTGCGAAACAATCCCCCGCGATGACGGGATGACCGCCTCATTCTTGAACTGAAACCTGATTCTGCTCCCAAGCCTTTTCCCAGCCCTGGGCGTGGATTCGCTCCCATTTGGAATGAACAGGCTCGACGTCGGAGTGAGGCGGGTGTTTTCATCCGAAAGACTCACCTCGAAGCATTATAATTCCGCCGCGAGGAGATTTTCATGAAGATTTTATCCGAAACTGCATTGACTTATGACGATGTGCTGCTGGTTCCGCAATATTCGAATGTGGATTCGCGGCGCATACTTTCCACCAAAAGCTGGCTGACCAAAAAGATCGCGCTGCAATCGCCGATCGTTTCGGCAAACATGGATGTGGTCACAGAAAGCGAAATGGCGATTGCGATGGCGCGCGAAGGCGGGATCGGGATCATCCACCGTTTTATGACGATTGCCGAGCAGGCGCGTCAGATCGAGCGCGTGAAAAAAGCCGAATCGTTCATCGTGGATCAGCCCATCACGTTGACGGAGCAGCACACGGTCGGCGACGTGAAGCGCATTGTGGACGAGACGGGGACGGGCGGAATTTTGATCGTGGACAAGGACGAAAAACTGATCGGCATTGTCACCACCCGCGACCTGCTGTTTGAAGAGAACGATGATCGCCCTGTGATCGAGATTATGACCAGGGATGTTCACAGCGCGCCGCCCGATACTTCGTTGAAAGAGGCGGAGCGGTTGCTGCACGAATATCGCGTGGAGAAACTTCCGCTGAAAGATAAGCACGGCAAAGTGGTGGGATTGATCACGTTGAAGGACATTATGAAGATCACGCAATTCCCGAAAGCGACCAAAGACTCGAAGGGGCGGCTGGCGGTCGGCGCGGCGGTGGGCGTGAGGGATATGGAAATGCGGCGCGTGGAAGCGGCGTTGAAGGCGGGCGCGGATTGCATTGTGGTGGACATCGCGCACGGCGATTCGCATTTGGAAATCGAAATGATCAAAAACATCCGCAGCCATTTTCCCGAGGCGCAGATCATCGGCGGGAATGTGGCAACAGCGGATGGAACAAAACGGCTGATCGAGGCAGGCGTGGACGCCGTGAAGGTCGGCGTGGGTCCTGGCTCGATTTGCATCACGCGGCAGGTGGCGGGATCGGGAGTCCCGCAATTGACGGCGATTATCGAATGCGCGGAAGCGGCTCGACCTTTTGGCATTCCCATTATTGCGGATGGCGGCATCCGTCACCCTGGCGATGTGGCGAAGGCGATTGCGGCGGGCGCAAGCACGGTGATGGTCGGCTCGCTGCTGGCTGGCACGGATGAAAGCCCTGGACTCATCATGACCCGCCGTGGGCATCGTTACAAGGCGTCGCGCGGCATGGCTTCGCTCACTGCCAACATCGAACGTAACAAACGCGAAGGCAACGACCTGACGCGCGAGGAGATCGAGGAATACGTTGCCGAAGGCGTCGAGGCGGCAGTGCCATATCGCGGCAGGGCGCGTGAAGTGATCACTCAACTCATCGGCGGCTTGCAGTCGGGCATGAGTTACAGCGGCGCGCATTCGATTGAAGAATTCCAGCAGAAAGCCATCTTCGTTCGGATGACGGGCGCGGGGCTGAAGGAGTCGGGTCCGCATGATGTGGAGGTGCTTGGTTAGGGGGTTGCAGGTTTGCATGTTGGAAGGTTTGAACGTTCCAACTTGACAACTTGTCAACCTTCCAGCCTTCCAACCTGTAAACATTTCAATACGTTTGGAGATTACCATGACTGACAACACACAACAATGGATTGAAAAAGACAAGAAACAACTGCATCCCGTGTACCATCCCAAGACTCATGCCAATCCGCTGGTGATCGAGCGCGGAGAAGGGGTGTGGCTCTACACCACTGACGGACGAAAAATCCTCGACGGCATGGCGGGATTGTGGAACGTCAACGCGGGTTACGGGCGCGAGGAACTTGCCCAAGCCGCCTACGACCAGATGAAAGAACTGGCGTTCACTTCCAATTTTTCGGGGATGACCAACCTGCCTTCGATTCAACTTGCCGATAAACTGGCGGGCTTTGCTTACGAAGGCTTGAACACCACCTTCTTCACGTCGGGCGGGTCGGAGGCAAACGACTCCGCATTCAAGACCGCGCGCTATTATTGGAAGCGAAAGGGTAAACCAGGCAAATATAAAATCATCGCCCGCAAGGGCTCGTATCACGGAATCACGCTCGCTTCCACCTTTGCCACTGGACTGGAAAAGTATCACACCATGTTTGGTCCCGCGCTGGAGGGTTTTGTCCACATCCCTGCGCCGAATCCGTATCGCTATGAAGGTCAATTGAAGGATGGCGAGACGGTTGGTCGAGCTGCGGCGCGTGAACTGGAGGAGGCGATTCTGCGCGAGGGAGCGGACTCAATCGCTGCTTTCATCGCCGAGCCTGTCATGGGCGTGGGAGGCGTGATCGTCCCGCCTGACGATTATTTCCCGCTCGTCCGTCAGATTTGCGACAAATACGAGATTCTCTTCATCGCGGACGAAGTCATCACAGGCTTTGGGCGCACGGGCGAATGGTTCGCGCTCAAGCATTGGAATGTCAAACCCGATATTCTCTCCTTTGCCAAAGCCATCACCAGCGGATACGCCCAACTTGGCGGCATCCAAATCTCAGACGAAATCCGCGAGACGATGGAATCCGCCGCAGACACCGAAGCGTACATGCACGGTTACACTTATTCGGGTCACGCCATGGCGTGCGCGGTGGGATTGAAAAATCTCGAAATCATGGAAAAAGAGAATTACCCGCAGCGCGCCCGCGAATTGGGTAAACGCCTGCTCGACGGATTGAAGTCGCTGCTGGAGTTTCCCTTCGTCGGCGATGTGCGCGGACTGGGTCTGGTCTGCGGCGTCGAAATCGTCTCGGACAAAGCCGCCAAAACCGCCGATCCCGCGCTGGCGATGAAGATCTTCAAAGCCGCCGAGGAGCGCGGATTGCGTTCGCGTCCGCTGGGAAATGTGCTGGCGTTCTCGCCGCCGCTTTCCATTCATGAAGATGAGGTGGATGAGATCGTTCGCAGGTTGGGAGCGGCGATGGATAGTGTGAGGTAATTGGTAATTCGGTATCTGAAATCGCAAATCGTAAATCAAATGTCTGTCTACCTTCATGATATTCCCCTTGCCCAGGCGCAGGCAAGATTTCGAGAAGCCTTGCAGAAAGCAAATCTCTGGCGTGTGCTTGGCGTGGAGGAAATTCCGCTTGACGAAAATGCGCTGGGACGAGTCGCCGCCGAGCCGATTTGGGCAAAAGTTTCCTCGCCGCATTATCATGCCTCCGCGATGGACGGCTTTGCTGTTCGCGCAGAAGATACGAGCGGGGCGCAGCCGACGACGCCTGTTCAGTTATCAGTGATTAGTAGCCAGTCGTCAGTCTCTAATCTCCAATCTCCAATCTCTCAATATGTGGATACGGGCGACCCGCTGCCGGAATGGGCGAATGCAGTTATTCCGATTGAAAACACAGAACCTTTGGACGAAAACGGACAAATAACGCCCGCCGTACGCGGACCATCGTCCATTCGCATCCGCGCTGCGGTTGCCCCGTGGAGCCATGTCCGCCCGCTGGGAGAGGACATTGTTGCCACACAACTTGTCCTTCCTGCGGGACACATTCTCAAGCCAGTGGATTTGGGTGCCATCGCCGCGGCGGGACATCAAACCGTCCGCGTGGCGCGCAAGCCAAAGGTGGCGATTCTTCCAACTGGCACGGAACTTGTCCCGATTGGGTCGAATCTTAAGCCAGGCGACATTCTCGAATATAACTCGCTCGTCATTGCGGCGCAGATTCGACAAATGGGCGGCGAGCCAACCCGTTTCCCGATCACCAAAGATGATTTCGATTTGATTTGCGAGCGCGTGCAGGAAGCCGCGCAATCCCACGACCTCGTTCTGCTCAACGCGGGTTCATCCGCAGGCGCGGAGGATTTCTCTGCCAAAGTGGTAGAAAAACTGGGAACGCTGCTCGTTCACGGCATCGCCGTCCGCCCCGGACATCCCGTAATTTTAGGTGTCAGTGCGAGCGGCGCTGCAAGCGCCGCGAAGCAATCTCCTCGATATGGGGAGATTGCTTCGTCGCTCCCGCCGGTCGTTCCTCGCAATGACATGGTTCCCATCATCGGCGTCCCCGGCTACCCTGTCTCCGCTGCGTTGACCGTGGATATCTTCGTCGAACCCCTCATTGCCAAATGGCTGGGGCGGCGTCCGCTGGAGCTGCCCACGGAAACTGCAATTCTCACACGCAAGTTGGTCTCGCCCGCAGGCGACGATGATTTTGTGCGCGTCGTGGTTGGCAAAGTTGGAGATAAACTTCTCGCCGCGCCGCTTTCACGCGGGGCAGGAGTCATCACCTCGCTGGTGCAGGCGGATGGGCTGGCGCTCATCCCAAGCGGCGTGCAAGGCATGGAAGCGGGCGAAAAGATTCAAGTGCGGCTGTATCGCAATCGAAACGAGATCGAAAAAACGATTCTCGCCATCGGCTCGCACGACCTGACCCTCGACCTCATGGCTCAATTCCTCGCCGGGCATGACCGCCGCCTTGCATCCGCCAATGTCGGGTCGCAGGGCGGGCTGGTGGCGCTGCGGCGCGGCGAAGCGCATTTGGCTGGCTCTCATCTGCTCGATACACAAACGGGTGAATACAACATTTCGTACATTCGCCAGTACATGCCGAATATTCCAGTGAAAGTTATCGCATTGGTGGGACGCGATCAAGGGTTGATCGTAAGGAGGGGAAACCCAAAGGGAATCAAAACTCTGGAAGACCTGACCAGGTCCGAGGTCCAATATGTGAACCGGCAGCGCGGCGCAGGCACGCGCGTCCTGCTCGATTATCATTTGAGTTTGATAACAATCTCCCCCGATTCCATTGCAGGCTATCATCAGGAAGAGTATACTCACCTGGGTGTGGCGGCAGCGGTCGCTTCGGGGCGTGCCGACTGCGGTTTGGGAGTGGCAGCCGCTGCGCAAGCGCTGGACTTGGATTTCATCCCGCTCTTTCAGGAACGCTATGATCTGGTGATTCCGAAACCATTTGCCGAGGATGAATTGCTCGCGCCTCTCTTCGACCTGCTGGCTGATTCGCGTTTCAGAGAGGCGGTATCTCACCTGAAAGGATATGACGTGTCTGTGATGGGCAACGTAATTTTGGAGGACTGATGGCTGATGGATTGATCATTGACGATAACCGCCAGACGGCGGATGCACTGCAACAAATGCTCGGTTTATTGGATTTACCGGCAAAGGTCGCGTACGGTTCCAGCCCAGCCATGTCCATGCTGGCGGGTTTTGTGCCGCGTTTTATCTGTCTCGATATCAACATGCCCGGCGTGGATGGGACGGAGGTCCTCGCTTACATCCGCCGCGAGCCGCGCCTGATGAAAGTGCCGGTGGTGGTCATCACCTCTGACGACCAGCCTGAAACCCGCCAGCACGTGATGCGCGGCGGCGCCCAGGCGATGGTGGTCAAACCCGTGACGATTGATATTCTGGAAGGCGCATTCAAGAAGGCTGGTATTATCAAGTAGAACGAGCGGCGAAGAATAATCTTTAGACCCTAAAGGTTTCCAAAACCTTTAGGGTCTATTCTTGGATTGGCTTTTACGGCGGGGGCGGCCAGGGAATCTCCGCAGGTTTTGAGTAGCCGTGTTTTTCCACGGTATAAATCTTTCCATACGAGGGGGCGTTGCAGCCCGCTTCATCCTGGACGGTGTAACTGGTGGTAAATTGGTCGGCGTAGGCAAAGGTCCACCAGAGGGAGGCGCCGTTCTGGCAGACGAAGGCTTCGATCAGGTAGCCGCGGTCGTCGTCCGCAGTCATGTGGACTTGATCCCAGGTGATGGTGACGTCATCGCCGTCCCGCGTTGCCCGCACGTTTTGCGGCGGTCCGTAGCGGTTGCTGCCGATGGAGAGCAGGTTTGGTTCCACCTTGTTGACCGTGCTTACATCCCCGGCTACATCCACCACCGAAGGCGCGACCCAGCAGAAGTAGTTGAGCTTGTCGAATTTGATATACAGCCAGTTACTGTAAAACGCCCGCCCGCGCACGCTGCCCACATCGCCTTTATACAAATCGGCGGCGTGCAGGTAAGCGACCGATGGACCGTAACGGCAGTGCGCCTGCTTGTTGACCGTGACGGTGGGGAAGGCGAAGGTCGGTGTGGGGCTGATGGTTGGTGTGAATGTGACTGTGGGTGTAAGTGTGATGGTCGGGGTAAATGTGGGTTCGGGCGTAAAGGTAAAGGTGGGGATGCTGGTTTCCGTTGGCGGCAGGGGGGTGGGCGTGGCGCCCTGGAAGGAAGGCGCATTGCACGCAAGCATGGCAAGCAGCAAAACCGCAAAAGCAGGGAAAAGTAGTTTCATTTGAAATTCTCCAGTAAAGTGCGGACGTTTTCGCCGAGCGCTTCGTTGGCATATCCGCCTTCCATGATAATGACAATGGGCAGGTTCAGGCTGGCAATCCTGTGACCGATTTCAGCAAATCCATTCCGCGTGACGCGGAACTTGCCGAGCGGGTCGCCGTCGAAAGTATCCATTCCAGCGGAGAGGACGAGAAAATCAGGCGTGAACTTGCGAATCATCGCCAGCGCCTCATCCAACGCGCCGAGGTAGCCTGCATCGCCTGTGCCTTTGGGGAGCGGAAAATTGCGGTGAAAGCCCAGCCCCGCACCTGCGCCGGTTTCATCGGCAAAGCCGGCGTAATGCGGGTACTCAAAGTCCGGGTCGCCGTGAATCGAGATGGTCAGCACGTCGCTCCGTTCGTAGAAGATATCCTGCGTGCCGTTCCCGGCGTGGTAGTCAATGTCGAGCAGGGCGGTCTTCCCTTTGGCAGAGAGCCAATTGGCAGCCACCGAAGCGTTGTTGATGAAGCAATATCCGCCGGCATAATCCCTCCCTGCGTGATGCCCCGGCGGGCGGCAAAGGGCAAAGGCAGACCGTTGACCGTGGACGATGGACGACGAGGCGCTCAACGCGCAGTTTGCGGAAGCGAGAGCAGCCTGGTAAGTTCCCGCAACGATGCAGGCGGATAAATCCATGATGTAGTAGCCGCCGCGTCCGTGAAGCGAATTTGTGGGGCGCGTGTTTCGCCGCAAAGCAAAGGTGGCGGGTAGAAAGGCATGCGCTTCCGGCGACGCCGCAACTTCGGGGTCGGAACTCAGCCACTCGGTCCAGCACGAGGCGAGGAAGTTGATGTAATCGCGGTCGTGCACGGCGAGAATCGGGTCCAAGCCAAAATCCTCCGGCTCGCTGAATTCCGCCCAGTCCGTTTTTTTCAACGCCGCCAGAATGCGGTCCATGCGGTCGGGGTTTTCATAATACGGAACGCGCTTGCCGCCGTCGAAGACCTCGAAGGGCGGGTGGTGCCTGCGGTGTTCGTTCGTGTAAAATATTTTCATGGTAAGACAATTTTACCCGCAGGCGTCTGTGACGCCGGAGGAATAACGATATGGAACTGTTCGAAGCGATTTTCGGAAGACACAATATCAGTAAAGTGAAGCCCGATCCTGTCCCGCGCGAGGCAATCGAAAAACTTTTGAGCGCCGCGGTTCAGGCGCCGAACCACCACAAGGTGCGGCCCTGGCGCTTCGTTGTGTTGACCGGGGATGGGCGGAAAAAACTTGGCGACGTGATGGCCGCCTCTTTCCTGGACCGGAATCCGGGTACGCCGCCCGAAGGCTTGGACAAGACCCGGGCTTTGCCGCTGCGCGCGCCGGTGATCATTGCCGTCGGAGTGGAGAAGCCCGCCGAGTCCAAGATCATCGAAATCGAAAATGTGACTGCCGCGGCCGCGGCATGCCAGAATATTCTGCTCGCGGCGCACGCGCTGGGATTGGGCGTCGGCTGGCGCACCGGCGAATGGGCGCGCGACCCCAGGGTGAAGGAGTTTCTCGGCTTCGATGCCGACCAGCATCTTATTGCCTTTCTTTATGTCGGGTATCCCGACGTAACGCCGGAACCTTCCGAACGACCGGGGTATGAGGATCGGGTGAGGTGGATTGAGTAACTGATGCTGCGCAGTTTGCAGCACCGCAACCCTTCGGCAACCCGGGTACTGCGGCATTTCTGTTGCGCCTGAAGGGTTACAAGATATCAGACCTCTTGTATAAGTGCTCCCGCCGCAGTCCCCGGCGGCGGGGATGCCGCCCATTTTTAAGTTGTTTGGGCGCTAGCGTCTTCCCAAAACTTCCAACATGATGTCGGGCCGGTCGGTGATGATGCCGTCCACGCCCCACTCGGTGAATTTGCGCATGGTCTCTTCGTCGTTGATCGTCCAGGGTTCGACGGCGAGGTTGCGGGCGTGCGCCGCTTTTACAAACGCGGAAGTCATGACGGTGATTCCGCCCGATTCTTCGGGGACTTGCAGGGAGTAAAACCTCGGGGAATGGAAACCGCCGAGGAAGGCTTTGGTCATCAGCACAAAGACGGTCGTTTCGTCCTTTGCGCTGGAGGTGGCGACTTCGGGACATTCCACGCGGAATTCCTCCAGCCGCTCATCGTGAAAAGAGGCGACCAGCACCTTGTCCTGCATATCGTACGCGCGGATCGTTTTGCAGAACGGCTCCGCCATCGAAGCGTTCGTCTTTTTGATTTCAATGGTCATGCGCATGCCGGGGAAGGCGGCAAAGATTTCCTCCAGCGTCGGCACGGTGATGCCCTGTCCACGGAAGGGGAAGGCGGCTCCGTCGTCCGGCGTCCAGTCGTAGGCGGCATCGAGTGTTTTGAGTTCGGCGAGCGTCATGGATTCGATCTCGCCGCTGCCATCGGTGGTGCGGTCCACGGTTTCGTCGTGCATGAGGACGAGGACGCCGTCTGAAGTGATGTGCAGATCCATTTCCAGCACGTCCACGCCGAGGTCTGCGGCGTTTTGAAATGCGAACAGGGTGTTGCCGGGCCAGAGACCGTCCCCTCCCTGGTGGGCAATCACCAGCGGATAGTTCAAATCGGGGGCGTAGTAAGGGTGGTCGGGCGCCGGCTTCGATGTGGCGCGAAGAATGCCTGCGGCAAGGAGGATGGCAAGGATGGCAATCTGCCAGGGCTTGAGTTTCATGAGGGATGCTCCGGGGTGAAGTTGTGTTATTTTACCTTCGGAATTGACACCCTCCCTGTTTTCACGTATAAGTAACCCGCTACTAAAACTTTTGGAGGAATCCATGCTGGCATTGCGGTTGCTTTCTGAGGGTGTTGAAGGTCCAAATACCGAACTCGTCTGGGTTTTGTATGCGGGAATGGCGTTTTTCTTTCTGGTGATTCTGCTTGGGTGGTGGTCGGCTTCAGGAAAACAGGATCAGGTCGAGGTCCCGATGGAGGCGGAGGAATCCAATCCGAACGTCAACATCGCATCGGAAGAAAATGCCCGCAAGGCGAAAGGCGGGCGCCGGAAGAAGTGACTTGTCTGTGAGCCTGAATGTCAATGAATTTTTGTAATTTAAGTCACAGTGTATTTTTTCACAACCCGGATATAATCGCTTGCAACAAAAATCAACCGGAGGTTTACGATGAAGAAAGTCTTGTTTGGGGCGCTGATGTTGGGCGCGCTTGTGCTTGCGGCTTGCGGCGGAGGCGGATCCAATGCGGTGGCTACGCTTGAACCCGTCCCTGCTGAATTTGCGGGTATGACCAACCCCCTCGGCGCAGATGCCGCCGCGGCGGGCGCGGAAGTGTTCAAGACCAATTGCGAGTCCTGCCATGGTCCGCAGGGTCACGGGGACGGTCCCGCAGGCGCGGCGCTCGATCCTCAGCCGAAGAACCTGCCCGAAGTCGCAGCGCAGGCTGGCGATGATTACCTGTTCTGGCGCATTGCCACCGGCAAGGAAGGTACGTCCATGGTCGCGTGGAAGGGCGTGCTGACCGACGAGCAGATCTGGCAGTTGGTCGCGTTCATCCGCACGCTGAAGTAATATTATTCCGGTACAAAACATAACTCACCCCGAAACCAGGTTTCGTGGGTGAGTTCGTTTTAAGGCTCATTGAGGCTTGGCAGCGCCGCTCCAGATTTCACCGCAGAGATCGCGGAGTTCGCGAGGAAGCCCCATACCCCCGTGTTCTCCGCCTGTGCAGCCTGTCTTAACTGCACGGCACCGCACCTGCGGCGGGTGCAGGATTATTTTTGCTACCCTTCAAGCGCGGTGGTGATCTTTTCGGTCAGTTCGTCCGGGTGGAAGGGTTTGGAAAGGTAGTCGTTTGCGCCGGCGCCGCAGGCAACCGCCCGGCTGTCGCTGTCATCCAGGGCGGTGACGATGATGATGGGAACGCGGGCGAACTCGGGCAGTTCCCTCAACATCCTGCAGACGCGAAAGCCGTCAGGCTGGGGCATCATCAAATCCAACAGGATCAGGTCCGGCTTTTCCGCTTTTGCGGTTTCCACTGCCGCGGCGCTGTCGTTCACCGCCACGGTTTCGTATCCGTCTGCGCGCAGGAGTTTATCGAGCAGGTCGGTTACCAGCTTGTCGTCGTCCACCATCAGTATTTTTGTCATGAAGTTTCCTGAAGAATCGAGCGATGTCGGTTTGCGCCAAATCTTACAATTAATGGACGATTATCGCAAGGCTCTTTCCGGTCCATCCGCCTGCGATTCGGACAAGAGACTGTTGATTCGCTGCATGAAATCGGCGGGGTAGATGGGTTTCGTTATAAATTCATTCGCCCCGGCATGGAAGGAGTCTTTTTTGGTGCCTTCGTCGCTAAGCGCGGATACCATGACCACCGGGATGTGCCTGAGTTCCGGCGCGGACTTGATCAGCTTGCAAATGGCGATTCCGTTGATCTCCGCCATCATAATATCCAGCAGGATAACGTCCGGCATGATGGTTTCAACCGCCTTGATGGCATTCCTGCTTTCGCTGACCGAGAAAGGCTCGTGCCCGTGCGAAAGCAGCATGCTTTCCAATAACTTAATGGTCTCGAAGTCGTCGTCTACAATAAGAATCTTAGCCATACTCATCAGTCGCTGGCGTTGAGCAGCGCCTCCACTTTTTCTGAAAGATCGTCCAGATTGAACGGTTTCGACAGGTAATCGTTTGCGCCGAAAGTGGTCGCCTTGCTGTTGCTGTTATCGAGCGCGGTGATGATCAGAATCGGCGTCCGTGCGAATTTGGGGTCGGCGCGCAGCATACGGCATAACGTGAACCCGTCGGGATGCGGCATCATGATGTCCAGGATGAAAAGGTCCGGGTGCGTTGAATTCGCCACTTGGATTGCCTTTGAACTCTGATTAATGGCAACTACATGATAACCTACGGCTGAAAGGTAGCGGCTCAGTAGCGTCGTAACCTTTTCATCGTCGTCCACAATCATAATTCGTGACATGAAATATTCCCGGAATTGCTGGATGGGACAATTATACCCTTTGAAATACCCCTTTTTGGAAATTTGACCAGGTTACAACGAACTCAAAACGATACGGCGCATCCCCGGCAGTTCTGCGCTTCCCCCCGGATGTTGAGCGGATTCGGTTTCAGACAGGTCTTACACGCTCTTGATTTTCTGCGCCGATGGTTGTATAGTCAGTATAAATCGGATAAAAATTGTCATATTAAAATAAGCGAAAGTACCTCATCCTGTTGGTGGGGGGTCAGCAAATGTATGCGCCGATTCTTTGAAGCACATGCGTGAAGTTTTTTTTATCGCTTGTCGGAGGCAGACATAGGAAAAATAAACACAACCTCGGTGTTCGAAGATCGCAAATTCCTGCACCTGCTGGAAGCGGCGCCGGATGCCATGCTCATATTGGATTCGCAGGGGACCATTGCGCTGGTCAACAGCCAGCTGGAAAAACTCTTTGGCTGGTCCCGCAGCCTGCTTCTGGGTCAGACCGTCGAAATCCTGATCCCGAAGCGGTTCCACGCAGTTCACCAAAAATACCGTGTTGGATACTTTTCCGACCTGCGCATGAGACCCATGGGAAGCGGGCTGGAACTATCCGGCGTGCGGCGCGATGGCAGTGAATTTCCGGTGGAGATCAGCCTTAGTCCGCTCGAAACGGAGGAAGGGGTCTTTGCTATTGCCGCGATCCGCGATACTACGGAACGCAAGCGCGCCGAAAAGAAGTTCCGCGGACTGCTGGAATCTGCACCGGATGCCATTGTGGTGGTGGACGATAAGGGCGTCATCCAACTGGTCAACTCGCAGTTGGAGAAGATGTTCGGCTACGACCGTTCCGAGATCGTCGGGCAGACTGTTGAACTGCTCGTGCCAAAACGGTTTCGCAAAAAACACGCCGGTCACCGCGCCGGGTACAACGTCGAACACCCCTTTCGCCCCATGGGGATCGGTCTGGAATTGTTCGGCTTGCGCAGGAACGGAACGGAATTCCCGGTGGAGATCAGCCTCAGCCCGCTCGAAACCGAGGATGGACTGCTGGTGAGCGCCGCCATACGGGACGTGACGCGCCGAAAGTTGTACGAAGCCGATATCCAAAAACTCAACGAAGACCTGCACCAGCGCGCCGCCCAGCTGGAAGCGGCGAACAAGGAATTGGAATCCTTCAGTTATTCCGTCTCTCACGACCTGCGCGCGCCCCTGCGAAGCATAGACGGTTTCAGTCACGCCCTTCTGGAGGATTACGGCGATTTGCTGCCCGCAGAGGGCAGGGGATACCTTGAACGCATCCGCTCCGCCACCCAGCGCATGGCGAATCTGATTGACGATTTGCTGAACCTCGCCCGTGTGACCCGAACCCCCCTGGATATCCGGTTTGTCAACCTGAGCGCCATTGCGGAGGACGTCGTCAAGGCTTTGCGGGAAAACCAGCCAGACCGGGAGGTCGCCGTGACCATCATGCCCGACCTGATGGTGGACGGAGACCCGCGCCTCCTGCACCTGGTGATGGAGAACCTCCTGAGCAATGCCTGGAAGTTCACCTCCAAAACCGCCGCTCCCATGATCGAGTTTGGACAGTTGGACCGCGTCAAAGTGCGGACGTTTTACGTCCGCGATAACGGCGTCGGTTTCGACATGGCATACGCAGGCAAACTCTTCGGCGCGTTTCAACGCCTGCACTCCATGAGCGAATATCCCGGCACAGGCGTGGGGCTTGCCACCGTTCAACGGATCATCCATATCCACGGCGGACGTATCTGGGTGGAGGGCGCGGAAGGCAAAGGCGCCGCATTCTATTTCACTTTAAGCGGAGACTTGAATGGACGATAAGATGATCTTGCTGGTGGAAGACAACCCCGATGATGAGGCGCTGACCGTACGCGCGCTCAGAAAAAACAACATTGCAAACAGGCTCTCGGTCGTCCGCGACGGCGCCGAAGCGCTGGACTTCCTTTTTTGCACCGGCGTTTACGCCGGGCGCGACCCAAGAGACCTGCCCGAAATCATCCTGCTGGATTTGAAACTGCCCAAAGTGGACGGGCTGGAAGTGCTGCGCCGCATCCGCGAGGACACGCACACACAACTCCTGCCGGTTGTAATTCTGACCTCCTCCAAGGAAGAGCAGGACCTGATTGCGGGCTATAAACTCGGCGCCAATTCCTACGTTCGCAAGCCGGTGGATTTCAACCAGTTTGTGGAAGCGGTGCGTCAACTTGGGTTGTACTGGCTGGTCTTGAATGAAGCTCCGCCGAGGTGACCTGGGAAGTCATCATGCAAATCCGTGTTCTGCTAATCGAAGATTCCTCCGACGACGCCGCACTGGTCGTCCGCGAACTTGAAAGAAATGGGTATGAGGTGGAATTCAACCGCATCGAGACCGAAGGGGAGATGCGCCTTGCGCTTGCCGAAAAGACATGGGATGTCATTGTTTGCGATTACAGCCTGCCCCGCTTCAACGCCATGCGGGCGCTTTCTGTGCTTCATGAAATCGGGCTGGACCTGCCCTTCATTATCGTCTCCGGCTCGATCTCTGAAGAGAGCGCCGTCACCGCCTTGAAGGCGGGCGCGCATGATTTCCTCGTCAAGGAGAAATATGCCAGGCTTGCACCCGCCGTCCGGCGCGAAATAAAGGATGCCGAAATTCGGCGCCACCGCAGACGGGCGGAGGACGCCCTGCGCCGCGGGCAGGCGCAGCTGCTTTCTCTCATTGAAAACGCGCCTGTCAGCATTGCCATGTTCGACCGCGAGATGAAATACATCGTCGCCAGCCGCCGCTGGATGGAGGAATACGGCGAGGGACACCCGGGCTTAATCGGCTTGTATTTTTACGATATCCATCCCGACCTGCCGGAACAATGGAAAGAAGCGCATCGCCGCGGACTGGCGGGCGAATCTCTGGGCAGGGACAACGATATGTGGGTGCGGGCGGATGGCACGACCTTATGGCTGCGGTGGATGGTGGTGCCCTGGCATAACCCGGACGGCGAAATCGGCGGCATCATCATATTTTCGGAAAACACCACCGAACGCAAGCGCGCCGAAGACGAACTAAGGCGGCGCGACGAGGAGTTACAGCGGCGCAACACCGAACTGGAGCGGTTGTACCGCGCTTCGGAAGCGCTCCTCTCCGACGCATTGATGGACCGCCCAAGCCTTGCCCGCACGATCGTCAACACGGTGCTGCGCGAGTTTCGACAGTCCAATTGCAGTCTCCTGCTTCTCAATAACGAGACGCGCCAATTGGAACGCATCGCTGTGGAAGGTCCTTATGCGGAAGAAGTGGCAGACTCAATTCTAGGACTGGATCAACCCGGATTGGTTGCAAAAGCCGTCCGCAGCGGTCAAGTCATAAATGTCCCGGATGTTGCGAGCGACCCGGACTACCTGCCAAATTGGAAAGCGGCGCGCTCCGAAATGGTCGTCCCATTGAAGGTCGGCGGGGATGTGATCGGCGCGCTGGATGTACAAAGCCCCGAACCGGGCGCGTTCCATGAGGAAGACGAACGCCTGATGACGATCTTTGCCGAACGAGCCGCTCTCGCTCTTGAACGCACCCGCCTGAACGAACAGACCGTCAAGCAGCTGGAGCGCCTCGCCGCCTTGCGCGTGATTGACCTGGCGATCAGCAGCAGTTTCGACTTGCGGCTGATGTTGAACACGGTCCTCGAGCAGGTGGTGGATCAGCTTGGCGTGGACGCAACGTCAATCCTGCTGTTCAAACCCGAGTCCGGCAGACTGGAATTCGTCCTGGGGCGCGGCTTCCATACGCGCGGGATTGAATCGTCCAGCCTGCGGCCGGGGGAGGGATACGCCGGCGCTGTCGCGGTCGAGCGGCGTATCATCCATGTGCCGGATTTGAACGCTGTCAAAGACCAGTTTGTGCGCCGCGATCTTCTGGAGGGCGAGAACTTTGTGAGTTATTTCGGGGTGCCGCTGATTACAAAGGGCGAGTTGAAGGGCGTGCTCGAACTCTTCCATCGTTCCCACTTGAAGACCGATATGGAATGGTTGAGCTTCCTGGATGCGCTCGGCTGGCAGACCGCCATTGCAGTGGATAATGCCATACTCTTCGAAAAGATCCAGCGATCCAATTTCGAACTTGTCATGGCGTACGACGCCACCATCGAAGGCTGGTCGCACGCCATGGATCTGCGGGACAAGGAGACGGAAGGGCATACGCGGCGAGTCACCGAAATGACCCTGAACCTCGCTAAAGCGATGGGCGTATCGGACAATGAAATCGTGCATTTGCGCCGCGGCGCCCTCCTGCATGACATCGGAAAAATGGGTGTGCCGGACAACATCCTGCTCAAGCCGGATAAACTGACCGAAGCGGAATGGGAAATCATGCGCAGGCACCCGCAATACGCCTATGAAATGCTCGCTTCGATTCCCTACCTGCGCCCGGCGCTGGATATTCCCTACTCCCACCACGAAAAATGGGACGGGACCGGCTACCCGCGCGGTTTATCCGGCACGGAAATTCCGCTGGCGGCGAGGCTCTTTGCGGTGGTGGATGTTTGGGACGCCATCACGAGCGACCGACCCTACCGAAAGAAATGGACCAGGCAGCAAGCCCTGAAATACATCCGCGAGCAGAGCGGGAAACACTTCGATCCGGCTGTGGTCGAGGTCTTTCTGCGGGAGATCGCCGGCTTGAAACCGAAGGAACACAGCGGGCAGTTCCGAAATTACAAACGTTCAGGAACGAATTGATTCCCAAATCCCAAACAGGGATTCCCGTTCCATCATTCCCTCACACTCATGGTCGTGTTCCCCGTATTCGGCTTGTCAATGATGATGTACATGTAAATCTCCTTTCGTCAAACCACAGCCGCAGTTTCGCGCGCCTGTTCATTAAACTTTATCGGCAATAAGGAAAAACGTCCCGAAGGCTGTTGATTCTCGTGAAAAAGCCTTCGGAACGATTATTTCCGATAAAGTCCATTAATGATTCTTAATCACAACCTATTGAATTTTCCATTAAACCTTATATACTAATAAATGAGGTTTCACATTTTTCTCCACCCAGCACACAGCCTGGCGAATGCGGATTTGTCGGTATGTTATAAAAAGGAGCATTCTATGGAAATGGAAACAGAGCGACGCAGACAGCAGCGCAGACGGTTTACCTATTACATGCAGGTGCTGGATGCCGGCACTCTGCAGTTGATCGGTCATTTGGCCGACATCAGCCTCCTCGGTATCCGCGTGGACAGCGAAAAACCCCTGCCGGTCAATATGAATTACAAACTGCGCATTGACCTCACTTCGGACTTGTCGAATAAAACCTACATGATCCTGAACGGGCGCAGCAAGTGGTGCGAGATGGATAAGTTCGAGCCGAATTCATACAATGTGGGCTTTGAAGTGAGTACCCAGTCTCGTGAAGACGCCGCCATCTTTCAACGCATGTTCGAACAATACGGAATCGAAATCCGGCACTGATGCCCGGGCAAGCCGGCGAATCGAATACAACGGGGCAGCCCGCGCGGGCTGCCCCGTTGTATTCATTCTGTGGAGAATGTCTTTATTCCGGTTCCGTTCGCCGGTTCCTTCACGGACGGACTTTCCAGAAAGTGCGGACTATGTCCCTGATTTTCGGCGGGCGGGAATTCCGCCCGTATAATGCTGCCAATCATTAGACAGGAGCAGAGTCATGAACAGGAAATTAATGCGATTTGCCGGGCGGCATTACGAGACAGGCAGCGTTCACAACGCGCTGGCATTACAGGGTGTGACCGCACCGCATACGAAGCAGCCGTATTCCGAGGCGTTGCTGCTGGGGGTGAGAGGCGGCATCGCCTTTGGATATTTTACTTTTGAATACAAGGGGCATTTGCCGCAAGCCGTCTTCCTCACGCGCAACACGTTCGACCCGCTGCAAACGCTGCTCGAACGCCTGGGCGTGGAGCAGCGGGTGTATCAGACCACATCAGCAAAAGCGGCTGAGAAGAATTTGCGCGATGCGCTGGCGGTTGGTCCCGTATTGGTGTGGGCGGACGAATACAGCCTGCCTTACACGCAAAAGAACGGCGCCGTGTATTGGAACATGATTCCGGTGGTTGTCTTTGGTGTTGAAGAGGGTGAGGCGTTGATCGCGGATCGGTCGGCGCAGCCGTTCCGGGTCCCGATGGAGGCGTTGACCAAAGCCCGCGCGCGTGTCAAGGACGACAGGTTCCGCATCGTCTCGCTCGCATCCCCTCTGACCTCGAAACTGGTCCCCGCCATTCAAAAGGGAATCTGGCAGTGTATTTCTCTCTTCACGGACAAACCGCCGAAAGGCGCGCGTCGTAATTTTGGGTTTGCGGCGTATGAGCATCTGGCGGAGATGCTGGTGAACAAACGCAACAAACAGAGTTGGGAACGGCTCTTCCCGGCGGGACCGAATTTGTATAACGCCGTGATCGGCTTGGTGGATGCGCCATTCGCGCCTCCCGGACTGTTCAGTTGGATTCAGTGCTTTGGGCTGGGCGACGGAGCCGAACGCGCCGCTTATGCGGACTTCCTCGATGAAGCGGCGGTCCTGCTGGAAAAGAAATCGCTGAAGGATGCGGCGCAGCAATTCCGCGTGAGCCGCCAAAAATGGACGGCGTTCGCCGACGCGCTCCTGCCGTCGAACGTTTCCGGGTTCGATGAAGTGAAAACGCTGTTGAATCGCAAACATCAATTGTTCGTCGAAATGGGGGAGGATGGATTGGATGAAATTACAAAAGTCAATTCGCGCCTGAAAAAGATCGAGGGGGAGATGATGAAGAAATTTCCGCTGTCGCCGGAGCAAGCCGCCAGCCTGCGCGCAGAATGGCGCGAACATGTGCTTGGAATTGCCGAAACCGAAAAAAGGGCGCTTGAACTCCTGCAGGAAAGCATGAAGTGAGGCGGCGAAAGGGATTCACGAATTCAATAAGCCGATCCGCCGGGCGAGGGAGCGCAACTGCACCGGGCTGATGGGTTTGATCAAAACCAGATCCGCCGCATTCTCGAGGGTGGCTGCAAGTGCGGCGTCTGCCGTGGCGAGGATAACGGGAATTGACTTAAGCCGTTCATCGTTTTTTATTGCTTTCAAAACATCCACCCCGGACATATCCGGCATGTTCAAATCCAGTATCACAAGCGCGGGGCTCAGGTGTTGGAGATGGTTGAGAGCCGCTGATCCTTCCTGAAAGGCGGCGATCTCAAATTCCGTTTGCAGCGCCAGTTCGAAGATTGTTTTAATCTCAATGTCGTCTTCAACGATGACTGCAAGCGGCTTGTTCATATAACCCTTCCTATGAATAGAGATCCAGATCTGGGGGAGTCATTTCGGGCCAATGCTCCGATATGATCCGCATCAACATGGAAACGCTGACTGGTTTTATCAAGACATGATTCGCCTTTGCGCCGAGGGGTTTTGAATGGAAGATATCGGCGGTTGCCACGATCACCACCGAATTTTTCCATGTGTCATGGGCGCGAATCAGGTCGAGGATGTCCAGGCCGGAGGCGTATGGCAGGTGGATATCGAGAAGAACAAGGTCCGGGGCGGGGTTTTCCAGTCGTTTGATGAAATTTCCGCCCGTCGCATCAATTTCGACGGTGAAGCCGACTCGTTTCAAAACCGTATGAAAGACAGCCCCGATGATTGGATCGTCCTCCAGGATGAGGGCGGTTGCATCGTTCATGGTTGCGATTCTCTCCGGGCATGGATGGGCAGATAAACCGTGAAGGTGCTGCCCGCTCCGATTTGGCTTTCCACTGTGATTCGTCCGCCCATCAAGTCCACCAACTGCTTCGTGATGGTCAACCCAAGCCCTGTCCCGCGACCGCTCAAGTAATGCTGCGAGCTGACCTGCCGAAATGGTTCGAAGATGTAGTCGTACGCATTTTCTGGAATGCCAATCCCGGAATCCGAAACCCGCATCGCCCAGGTTTCATTGTCAACGGACAAAAAATGCACGCCGACCCCTCCGGTGGATGTGAACTTGATGGCGTTGCCCACGAGGTTCACCAGAATTTGATGGAGCCTGTATTCATCGCCCATCAACCTGATGGGCAGATTTGGGTCAATGGAGACGGTCAGTTCCAGTCCCTTTTTCCGGGCAAGCATTTGCATGCTTGACTCGATATCCCCCAGAAGATTGCGGGGTGAGAAGCGGGCGACATTGATCTTGATTGTTTTTGCTTCGATCTGGGCTTCGTCCAGAAGTTCGCTGACGAGCCTGGTCAGATAATTTGCGCCGTCCACAATGCTGGAAACCGCCCTTTTTTGTTCCTCCGTCAGAACGCCAAAGGTGTTGATCAGCATCAATTCTGCATAGCCTAATAATCCTCCCAGCGGGGTGCGAAGTTCATGGCTGATTTTTGCCAGCAGCTGGCTCTTCAACCGGCTGGCTTCCAATGCCTCGTCACGGGCAAGTGCGAGTGCGTTCTGTGCGCGTTTTAAGTCGGTGATGTCGCGGGCTACTGCCTGAAAGCCCACGATCTTGTCTCCTTCACGAATGATCTGGACGTTCTGCCCCAGCCAGAGTTCGCTTCCGTCTGTTGTGATGGCTGCGAATTCGTAATAGGTATTGGTTTCCCCGGAGATAAACTGCCGGTTGTAGAACCTTCTCAAGTCGTGGCGTTGATGCGGCGCAGCCAATTCCAGATAATGCCTGCCAAGCACCTCCGCTTCCGATTGGAAGCCCATCAGGCGCAATGCAATGGGATTGGCATAGGTGAAACGGCCGTTTGCGTCGGTGCGATAGATGATATCGCCGGCCGATTCAACCATCTGTTTGTAGAGCGCGCGGCTTTCCAGCAATTGGGTTTCCGCCCTCACGCGAGGGGTGATATCGGTGATGGTAATTGCCCTGCCGACAACTTCGTTTCGCCGGTCGTGCAGGGGCGAGAGGCGGAGTTCGAACCATTGTTGGTTCGCACCTTCGCCAATGGTAATTTCGTCCACGGCTTCCATTACCTGTCCGTATTTTTGCACCAGTTCCGGCCACGCCGCCATGATGTCCGCCGCTCGCTGCCCAAGCACCGCCGACTCGGACATTCCGAGAATCTTAAGCGCCGCAGGATTGATATCCACAATGAGGTTTTTCGTATCCAGCACCACCATGCCGGAATTCATCTCGTCAATCACGGTCGTGCGCGCGATTGGCGAGAGGTCAACAAGCTGGAAACCGAAGATGCCCCAGGTAAAGGAAACGACTGTGACGGTAAACGCAAAAGGCGTAAGGTCGAGGTCTGGAATTGGACTCAATTCGGAAAGGTAGAGCGCGTTCCCAATCCACGGTGCCATCACTGCCAAAAGCAAAACAACAGCCTGGCGCCGATACACCCCGCTCATCCGCCCGATGGAGCGAATCACAATCACCGTTCCAATCAGGAGGAGGATGTAGGAGTAGGTGGTGTGTATCCAAAACCAAAACCCATAAGTGACGCTCAGTGCGGAAAAAGAACCCGTCCGCGTGACTCCGATCTCATCCCATATCAAGCCATGTTTTTCCGTCGTCAACACCAGGGCAAAAGTCACCGCAGGGATGATGGACATCGGCAGGATGGTGCGAAGCGTCAGCCATTTTGCCTGATTGGCATGATGGAACGCAAAGCCGACCCACAGAAGCGGCACAAGTACAATGCCCAGGTACTGGCTTTTCCCCCAAAATAGTTTGGTCTCCAGGTCTGTCCCGGCGATCTCCAGCGCGTAGCCTAGTGACCATTCTGCAACCGCCCATGCCAGCAATGTGAGCGCAATTGCGCCCCGGTTGGCGCGCCGCGACCACGAATAGACTGCAACCCAGCTCGAAATCAGCGCTGCAAGGATTAATGGAATGATAAAGGGGGAATACTGAAACTGCATTCTATTTCCCAAAAACTGGATTAATGATTTGTACCAGGGTTGCAGTGTATGTTTATCGGACCGCTTCTATGATTGTAAGGATTTTACTTCACGTGTATATGGATGAATAGGATATTTTGGAGTGACTTTTCTCTTAATTTTCCACTCAAGCCCGTCCCTGTGTTCGTAAATTCCCTCTTTATTGCGCCAACCCTGATGGATAACTTGGGTACAAGGTCCCCATCCCAGTCCCTTTTTGCCTTGTCGTTACCGCAAACCCAGCCGCCGGGATATGTCTGTCCTGTTGGGCGGCATTCCGCCATTCGTCCTCCTGCGCCTGTTCGCGCAGCAACCCGTCCAGTTTCCGGCTGAGGAAAAGGACGGGCTGGCGTTCCATCCGCACCTGCCAGTTTTGGTACGCTTCCAGCACCGCTAAGGGCGCCGCCCCAAACGAGCCGTGATTGAGAAAGTGGATACTTGGGTCGAGCAGGAAGAGTGATTTCAGGCTGGACATGCAGCCATTATAAGGTACGGCTGGATGAAATCATTCCCTGCGGTTCGCGTCGGGATTTTAAATCACGGGCAAAAACTGACCGGTACACCCAGCACGAAACCATCGGGATAACTGGATTCGTTACCGGCATTGTCCCTGGCAAAGACCTGATATTGAATGCTTCCATTTTCGCCGAACAGTTCAAATTCCGCTTCACCGGCGTTGATCAAAAATTGGTGTTCCACCGATCCGGCGCCGTAACCGGAGAGTCCAGCCGTATGCCAGGAACCCACATAACCGCTATCGCCCATAAAGCGATATTTGACGTGGGCATCGGCGATCCCCGAAGCATCCTCGATTTCAGCCGTAATCAGCACCTCCGTCGGTCCGCAAGCGGAGGTCATGTAGAACGCCTCGGTCACGTTGGCGTAGGCGTCGGTGAAGGTCGGAGGGGTGGTATCTGCGGTGGAGGGAGCGGGCGGGGGATTCACCACACCGCTGCCGGAAGATGAACCGGAATATGCCGGCAGGAACTGGTAATCCCAGCCGAAATCTGCAGGACCCATGGTGGGGGGAACGGCATCGAACGTGAATTCATACACCGCCCAGCCGTCCGTCACCTGGGGAAACGACCAACGACCGGGAATCAAAATCGTATCGTTGGACGCTGCCAGCGGGTCAATCAGAATGCAGTAACTGCCCGGAGTGGCGACATTAAAAGAGTAACGCCCCTGGGCGTCGGTTGTGGTCATGGAAATGATGGGACCTGTTTTGCAATCCCCGCTGATTAATTGCACGCTTACACCGGCGATGCCTTGCTCGCCGGGTTCCAGGTAGCCGTTTGCAACCGCAGAGCCGCGACCGTCAATGATGCAGCCATTCGGTACCGGGTTTGGCAGGGGACCATCGGGCAGGGCGCAGGCGTCGTGCCAGACCATTCCGACGATTGTCACTTGCTGCGCAGCGGGCGGTGGATTGCCGCCGGGATTGGAACTGGACGGGGACGAAGGCTGGAATTGATACGGATCGGTTTGTTCGGGTTCATTGCCGAAGGGCATGTTGCAAGCCAGCGCAACGAGCAGGGGGATCAAACCGAAAAGGAGGAGATTGATGCGTTTCATGCTGTTACCTTTCATTAAAGTTTATAGGATTAAGGTTTCAGCGTCGGCGTGGGTCCTGGTGTCATGGTGGGTTCGGCGCAGAAATTTAATCCCCTGACCCAGTTTGCCTCGCTCAGCGCCATTTCCTGATAATAGGTCGGCGGCGCATCCGGCGCACTGAAGAAATCGCGGTCGGTGTGATAGGCAAACCACATCAAAAGGTGATATTGAACTCCCCAGGCGCCCATTTCGGCGATGGTGTTATCGTTGACGCCGCAAGTGTGCGGGAATCCCTCGTTGTGACGCGCCTCATGCACGTACAGCACCAGCAAGCCTTGCAGCCCGGCTCCCATGCCTGGGTCCAGCCAGCGATTGGTTTGCAGGGCAGCTAGATTTTCGGTTTGGACATTAATGAAATTGGCGGGTTCGCAGCAGGAACTTTGCTCGATATCGCCGCGGAAGCGGATTCCGTCAATGGCGTTCACGAACCAGTCGTAAAGCGGCAGGTCGGTCCAAGGCAGGGGTTCGTCGAACTTGATTTTCTTCATCATCAACACTGCCTGATAAGTGCGCTCCTGCAGGCGCGTCAGGTCGGCGGAGCCGCTGGCGGCAGTGCAGACCAGCGTCCCGGCAGTGGGATCGTGATCGAATTGCAGGGTCAGATCCGCGTTGACGGAGGCGATTTCCTCGGCGGTTGGACAGCGGGAAACCAGGTCCTCCACTTTGCCTTGGGGTGGAGTGGTGGGGGACGGGGTATCTGTAATGGGGGACGCAGCGGCTGTGTCGGTTGGCGGAGAGGCGGGAGGCGTGACCGCCGCCTCATCCGCAGGAACGGAGGCGGCTGGGCTGCATCCCAGGACGAACATCAAGAACACTGAAAAAATAAGACCGGATACTCGTTTCATGATTGACCTCTTTGTGGATAAAGTTTGGGGCGCTGTCCTGACTTGTAGTTTTGTGCTTTAACGCTCGAAAGCAGCAAAAGAAACGCAATATAACGGAATAGACTTCTTGTATAAGTGTTCCCGCCGCAGTCCTCGGCGGCGGGGATGCCGCCTTGAGCGAGGCAAAAAAGTGACTTTTGCAAGAAGTCTAATGATATTATTCCGCAATTCCAGCGGAGCAAACCGGCAGCCTCCGCGCCAAGCGGCGCGAGTGTATGCTATTGCAAAAATCGAATGTGAAGCGGTGGAGATTTTGCAGGAGAGTATGAAATAGTTTGCCCGCCAGTTCCTTCATGACGCCTTCCCCAAATCCGATATAACGCCTGACTGCGCAAGTTCATAAATGTCAGGCTTGAGGAGGGAAGGGGAGAGTTCCTCCACTGAATACCGGATTCATCCTGCCAGCAGCTCGTCCACTGCCTGCGCCAGTTCGCGGAGATTGCTCACCTTCAACACATTGTCGCAAAGCGGCGCATATCGGGGCATGTCGCTGTCGCCGTGCCACATGTGCGGGGGTTCGGGATTCAGCCAGATGGTGCGTGTGGCGCGGCGGGTCATCGTGGAGAAAATGTCGAGGCGCGGATCGTTATAGTTGTTGCGTCCATCCCCGACGATCAGCAGGGTCGTCCCGCTGTTCAACGTGTCCATATATTCGTTTTGAAAATCGTTCAGCGACCAGCCGAGGTCGGTGTTGTAATGTCCGCTGGGCATGCGCCACAAAACGGAGGCAATCGCCTCGTCTGCGTTCGCGCCGCTGAAATCCTCCGAGATGGATTCAAGATGGTCAATGAACGCAAAGGCGTGCGTCTTGCGCACCTGTCCTTGAAGCGCGAAAAGAAAACTCAGCATCAACTCGGAGCAGAAGCGCATCGAAGTGCTGATGTCGCAGATGACCACGATCTTCGGTTTCTTGATTCGGTCTTTGTGGCGAATCTCCATCGGCACGCCGTGATACTTCAAGTTCGCGCGAATGGTCGCCTTCGGGTCGAGCTGCCCGCTCTTGGCATGTTTCTGCCGCAGGGCAATGCGCGTGCGCAGCGCGGCGGCAAGCCGTTTCACCTCGCGTTGAAGCGCTTTTTTATCCGCATCCGAAAGCGCATGGAACGGACGGTTCATCAGGTCGTCAATCCGTTCGCTGCGCGGATGGTCGCTCATGTTTTCGGCAAGCCGCTGCCCCGCAAACTGCTGGATCTGTTCCTGCATTCCCTGCATGTTTTGCTGGATCATGTTTCGGATTTGTTCGATGCGCTCGCGGTTCATACCCATCTGCGCGAGTTGCTCCATCAGTTCCCGCATCGCCTCGCGGACTTCGGGGAACGCCATCGCCCGCATCATGCGCTGCGCCATCCAGTTTTGATATTGGAGATTATCCGCCTGGTTCAAGCCGACCAGCTGCGCCAGCGCCTCCAATTCGGACTTGGTGAGCGGTTCGCCATTCATCAGCCTTTCCATCCGCTGACGGAGATTCTCGGCAAACTGCTTCAACGCCTCCGCCAGCATCTGGATTTCTTCGGGTGTCAGATCGTCCGATGGATTTCCACCCATCAACGGCGGCTGCCCCGAGCCGAAGAAGAGCGGGAATAGTTTATCGAAGGTGGGGAGGTCTTTTGCGTCCTTGATAAGCGTTGCGCGCAGCGACAGGCGGAACTGCTCGCGGTCTTGAATCCCCATCAAGTCCACCGCCGAAAACGCCTCGGCGGATTCCGCCAGCGATACGCGCACGCCGCTCGCGCGCAGGGCTGAGATTAGTTGTAAGATGCGGGATTCCATAGTAGGCTCACTTGTGGCGACCAGTTACTCTTCTCCAACTGCATCCAAGACCTGTCGAATTAATTTCTCGTCTAAATGCAAACTCACAGACTGCATCGCGAGCAGAATCTGTTTTACAGCAGGAATCAATCCACGTCTTTTTGCAAGGATGACTATGGCGAGCGAACCCTTTACGGGAACACCAAAACTGCTTGCGCATTTTCGCGCCGCGTCATCGTCAAGAATGGCTGTCCAGCCTGGATTATTGAGGGCAAACGAAATTACCGAAGTTTCTCCCGCTCCCAGATCCCACGCAATAAGTTCGGATGTTGGATCGGGTGGTTGAATAATATGAAACTTTCCAGATTCAAGCGCCAGGCGTGCAGCGTCGTTTTCTGGTCCTGCCTTTATTTCCTCTGCAACCGCGCTGGGAACTACGATTTCGTGTGCGATTGCCGCGAACAGGTCAATCTGTCCGATTTTTCCCATGACGATCAAAGGCGATGCATTAAGGACCCAACGATCACTCATCGCCGCTCTCGGCTATGATTTCATTTGCGCTGTACTGAAACGGGGAAACCGCGAACCGACCAAGCGCTGACATGAATTCCGCTCTTGAGATTCCCGCAACTTCAGCGGCTTTCGATTGTGAAATCATGCCAACTTCATACCATTTGACCGCCGCAGCAAGACGCATTTCCCTCCCAAACGACTCGGGGTCAAGCCGCAATGTGGAAAGAACGCTGCGCGGTAAATCCAAAGAAACGTGTATGTTTGTCATGCTTCACCTCAGGACTATTACTCACCCTACGCAAATCGCCCGAAGGTTCTTGGAAAGAAAGTTTGTTTTATTACCAAACTATCGGGATGGCGCGTAGTGTCTATTATCAGTACTTCACGAAAGTCCATATTTGGCGGGTTATTTCGTGATCTACTGATTATTATAAACCCGTGGTTTTATCAATTCCCTGAAAACCTTCCAAAATCATCCGCAGGTCTCTGCCGAGAAGTGGGTGGAGGCGGCGGATTAATGTATTGCCGCTTCGCCTTTTGCAAGTCCGCTTCGTGCTTCAATAAAACAGAGAGCGTGTCTTCCAACACATCCTTATCCAAACTTGATGCGTTCAACGCCACGAGCGCGTTCGCCCAATCCAGTGTCTCGCTGATGGAAGGCGATTTTCGCATGTCCGCCTTGCGGAGTCGCTGCACGAATTCGACCGCCTGCTGCGCCAGTTTGGGATTCAGGTTGGGAACCTTCAAATGGACGACAGCAAGTTCTTCCTGCAAGGTCGGATAATCAATGAACAGGTACAAGCAGCGCCGCTTCAACGCTTCGGAAAGTTCGCGGGTGTTGTTGGAGGTCAGCACCACGAAAGGTTTGTGCTTCGCGGCGAGCGTTCCCAATTCCGGCACGGAGACTTGAAAGTCGCTCAGTACTTCGAGCAAAAAGGCTTCGAACTCCGCGTCGGCGCGGTCAATTTCGTCAATCAGCAGCACCGTCGGTTTGTCGCTCAGGATTGCCTTCAACAGCGGGCGCATCAAGAGAAAACGCTCCGAGAAAAAGACATCTTCCTCTTTTGCGAGTCTATCCGCGGCTTCGGCAAGCGACTCTGCTTTGCCGAGGGTGTCGTTCAATTTATCGCGCAGTAACTGAGTGTAGAGCAGCTGTTTGGAATATTCCCACTCGTACAACGCCTTTGACTCATCCAATCCCTCGTAGCATTGCAGGCGGATCAACTCGCGTCCCGCCGCGCCTGCGATTGCCTTTGCCAGTTCGGTTTTTCCCACCCCGGCGGGACCCTCCGCCAGCAGCGGCTTGCCCAGTTTTTGCGCGAGATAAACGATGGTCGCAATTTCGTCCGAAGCGATATAACTTTGCTTCGAAAGTTCGGTTTTTACGGTCTTGGTTGAATCAAAAACGGTGGTCATCTCTCTCCTTTGCGGCGATAGACGCTGGACAACTGACCATGGTCTGTCGTCTGTGGTCAATCGTCACGCACTTATATAAAACGCTTTATGGTACTCGACCTGCCCTCTCAGCGCTTCGTCATAAAAAGGAAGCGCCATGAAAAATTCGGGGGCAGGGGAGGCATGGTAGGTGAGACCAGCATAGGGCTTGAATCCGAAGCGTGGATAGTAATAGGGGCTGCCCTCCACCACACATCCTTTTGCGCCGAGACCGCGCAGTCTTGCCAATCCTTCCCGGATAAGTTTCGAGCCGATGCCCTGCTTCTGCAATTCGGGCGCAACGGACACGGGTCCCAATCCGTACCAGCCGCGGTATTCGCCGTTGATGGTCACGGGCGAGAACGCCGCGTGCCCGGCGATCTTTCCATCCAATTCGGCAACAAGCGAAAGCGTCAGCATGCCCGCATCGCGCAGACCGTTCACGATGAGATGCTCGGTGGGGCGGTCGCTGAACCTGCCGAGGAACGCCGCATACGTGACCTGCGAAATGGCTTCGATGTCGCCTGCCTGTTCAGACCGAATGAGGATGTCCATGCTTACTTTTGTCCGGTTTCTTTCTTGATCCAGCGCGGTTGGGTCAGCACTTCGGGCTTAAGAATATCATTTAATTCCTCTTTTGTAAGTAGACCTTTGGCTAGGACGATTTCCTTCACGCTTTTGCCTGTGGCATAGGCTTCCTTCGCCACCATGCTTGCATTCTCGTACCCGATGAACGGATTCAACGCCGTGACGATCCCCACCGAGCGGTTCATGTGTTCTTCGAGCCGTTCACGGTTGGCGGTGATGCCTCTTACACAACGTTCGGCAAGGGTCAGACAGCCGTTGCGGAGGTAGATGAGATTGTCGAACAGGCTGTGCGCGATGATGGGTTCGAAGGCGTTGAGCTGCAGTTGTCCGCTTTCGGCGGCGAAGGAGACAGTCACGTCGTTTCCGATCACCAGAAATGCAATCTGATTCACCACTTCCGGGATGACCGGGTTCACCTTGCCGGGCATGATGCTCGACCCCGCTTGAACGGCGGGGAGGTTGATTTCGCCGAGCCCGGTCCGGGGTCCAGACGAAAGGAGGCGCAGATCGCTGCAAATCTTCGAGAGTTTTACCGCCACACGCTTAAGCACGCCTGAGAGCTGCACGAACGCGCCCACATCCTGCGTGGCTTCCACAAGGTTTCCCGCTGTGACGTATTCAATGCCCGTCACTTCGCTGAGGTGCTTGCGCGCCAGCGCAGCGTAATCGGGATGGGCGTTGATGCCCGTGCCAATCGCTGTTGCGCCGAGGTTGATCTCCTGAATCAAGAGCGCGCCTTCGCGCAGGCGCTGCTGGTCTTCTTCGAGCATCACTGCGTAAGTGCTGAATTCCTGACCCAGCGTCATCGGCACGGCGTCCTGCAATTGTGTGCGCCCCATTTTCAAAACATCCTTGAATTCTTCGGCTTTGGCGGCGAAGGCAAGGCGCAGAACGTCCATGCCTGCGATCAGATCGTCTATCAAAAACCGCAGGGCGACCTTCACCGCCGTCGGGTACACATCGTTCGTGCTTTGACTCAGATTCACATGTTCGAGCGGATGCAAAAACCCGTACTCGCCGCGCTCGCGCCCGAGAATTTCCAGGGCGCGGTTGGCGATGACTTCGTTGGCGTTCATGTTCGTCGAAGTGCCTGCGCCGCCCTGAATCACATCCACGACGAACTGGTCGTGCCATTTGCCCGCGCGGATTTCCTCGCAGGCTTTGACGATCGCATTCGCGCGCGCTTCATCGAGCAGATTCAATTCGCAATTCGCCTGCGCGCACGCCTGTTTCACGCATGCCAGCGCTCTCACCAGACTTGGATACGTGCTGATGGGAATATTGCTGATGGGAAAGTTTTCCAGCGCGCGCAGGGTGTGCACGCCGTAATAGAATTCGTTTGGAACTTCCCGTTCTCCCAAAAGGTCGTGTTCGATGCGGTACTTCACGTTATGACTCCAAGGCTTTGATAGATTTCAAGGTTTGCCAGCAATTCCTTTTCCGGCGTGTATTGACTTAAAACCGCCTCCCTTGCGGACCTGCCGACTGCCTCCCGTTTCGCAGGCTGACTTAACACTTCAAGCATTTTCTCCGCCAAACCCTCCGCGTCGTTGGCGTTCACGAAGAAGCCGTTCACGCCGTCCTGAATCACATCGAGCGCACCGCCGACCGGCGCGGCAATGACGGGCTTTCCGCACGCCATCGCTTCGAGGATGGCGTTCGGCATTCCATCGCGCAGAGATGGGTGGATAAAAACATCCATCAAGGAATAATAGGCTGGCAGGTCGTTGTGAGGGACGTGCCCTGTGACGGTAATGGGTAACCGGAGATTGGCGGCTCGGAATTCGTCGAAGAATTTTTTGTCCTCGCCATCCCGCACCTCGCCGACAATTAGCAGGGAAGCAGGCATTTTCTTCGTGAACTGCGCGTAGCCAGACAGGAGAGAAGATAGCCCCTTTTTCTCCCGCAATTCGCCAACGAATCCAATAACAGGCATTTGGACTCCGGGAGGTTGCTCCCGCGAAGGCAGCAACAAACTTTGGACTCTGGGAGCCTGCTCCCGTGAGGGTGACAGCAAACCGTCTGACTCCAAGACACTCTGCGCCAGCGCCTCATTCCTCTCCATCGGCTTGAACCGTTCTGTATCCACCCCATTTGGAACGACTTTGATTTCCCTGTCAACAAACGCCTTTGCCTTCTTCGCCAAAACGCTGGCATTTGTCGTCACCGCGCTTGCATATTGCAGGGCATACATCACATGTGAAAACTTCGACGGGTCGAATGCCGCGCGCTCGATGTCATTGCCGCGAATGGACACCACGCTGGGAACACCCAGGTACTTCCCCGCGTACGCGCCGGCGAATCCCGCCATTGGAAGAAAGTACGCATGGATCACATCGAACGGCTCCCGTTTGTGTTCTTCCACAAGAAGTTCGAACCAGTCCACCAGCGTATCGTCCACGCGCTTGTGTGCGCCGAAGCGCGTGACGCGGACTCCGCTGAGGCGTTGAGTCTGCCGCATGGTGGGTGGCAGACTCAACGTCGGAGCAAAGAGGCGGACGTCGTGCCCAGCCGAGGCGAGGGACTCCCCCAATCGTCCTGTTGAGATTGCGAGACCGCCAATGTCGGGTGTATACTTTTCGGAAAGCAAGGCGATTTTCATATCATTATTTTATGTCATTGCGAGGAGGGTGCTTTTTCCCGACGAAGCAATCTCCCAGTTAATTGTGGGATTGCTTCGCGGCGCAGGACGCCGCTCGCAATGACATCAGAGGTTTTATGGCTGAACAATGCGAAATGGTCATCGGTTATCTGGTTCCGCATCGCTGCGAAAACCCCGCTTTGGGGACGTGCGTCAAATGCGGGCGCGGGTTTTGCGACGAGCACACGAACGCGACGCGGGAGGGACGTGTGTGTCTTGCCTGCCAGCAGGGACTGGATATGCCCGTCGCTTTGCCGATTGCCGCTTCCACGTTTACCGCCGCCGACCTGGCGACCTTTGGAAGCGCCAGCGCCTGGGACGACGACGAAAGCGGGGATATGTTTTCGGACCTGAGTTGATTCTTTCAAACACGAAGGACACAAAGTGCGCGAAGTTTTTTTTCTTCGTGACCTTGGCGTCCTTCGTGTTTAATAAGGTCCGATCATCTCCCAAATCTTTTTATTCTCTTCGATAAAATCATCGCAGCGCGCGCACGGCTTGAGCGCGGGCGGGTGCATCTTCAAACGCACCTGGCGATACGCCGCGCCCTCCCAAATTTCCCTGAATGATTGATGGATGATATTGCCCAGCGGGGGAATTTTTTCGCGCGTCATGCAGCAAACATAAACATTGCCGTTGAAATCAATCAGCGTGTGCGTCCACGGTGCGTAACAGGGATGCTTGTCATAGAAGCCGAAAGCGTATCTCCCCGCGCGTCCCAACCGGACCTCGGACTCGTCCCTGCCAAAAGGAAACGCATCCTCATCCGAAACGATCAGCCCCAATTCGAGCGCGCGTTCTGCGATGCGAGGCGCGATCTCTTCATTGAATTTGGTGATGTCCTTCTTGCGCATCGAGAGGATTTCGCCGCAGTGGTCATCCACGGGAATTAAGTTGATCCCGTCCGCGCCGAGTTCGTGCGCCAGGTCGGGGAGCGCGGCGAGCGTTTCGTAATTCGTGCGGCTGACCACGGTGTTGATGCGGATGGTCAATTTGCCCTTGTGCTTGTAACGTCGGAAGAGTTCCACCGCTTTGAGTGTGGCTTTGAACGCCCCTTCCACGCCGCGGATTTTCTCGTGCATTTTGCGGATGGGTGAGTCAATGGAGATGTTCACCCCGCGCAGACCCGCCTCCACCAGCCGCTTGGCTTTCTCTTTGGTGATGAGCGTGCCGTTGGTGGTCATGGTGACTTGGATTCCCAGCGACGACGCCAGTTCCACAAAATCCGGGATGTGCGGTCTCAGCATCGGCTCGCCGCCGGAGATGTGGATTTTCTTTGTCCCCATTTCAGC
>QMIW01000127.1 GCA_024434165.1 Chloroflexota bacterium
CCGGGATAACTGTGGCTGCTGCGCCTCGGGGGAAGAGTATGTCAGTACCCAAACGAGTGGGGCGGTTTATACGACCGAAATTGACTGCCGCAAAAGCGACAGCGAAAGGCTGTGCCGCGACTGGGACGACCGGCTGATCGAGCGCGAACGGGGAGGCGGGAGCGGTAATTACTACTGTAACTGCCCGGCTGAGGATGGCTGGTGCGGGGCAAGCTGCCAACTTAACGGCGGAGAATGGGTCAAAAACGACAAAGTGCGCTGCCGGGAGGTCACTACAACCTGGAGCTGCCAGCCCACTTGTCTCGCCACAGCGCCCTCTAACCTCACGATCAGCCAGGGAGCAAGCGAAACAACCGCCAACGTTACCTGGACAGTGGGCAGCGGCGGCAGCAGCCAGCGGCTGTATGTTGACCAGAGTGGCACCGAAGTCAACCAGGGTTGCCCAACGGCGGGAGCATGCGAAGTTAGTGCCACCCTGGCAGCCGGAACGAACAGTTATATTGTCACGGGACTAGCCCCCGCAACCACCTATTATTTCCGGGTGGTCACGTACGCAAGCAGCAGCTGCCTGGCGGCAACACGGCGCAGCTATACGACCCCGGAAGCGAATAACGACATTACCGGCAGGGTATATTTGGATAGCGCTAACGTCTGCGGCAGCAGTAGCGGGATGGCAGGGGTTACGATGTATTTGGACGGGGTGGCGGCGGGAGTGACCGGGGCGGCGGGGGCGGGACTGCATAGCGTGAGGGTGGGAGTGCCGGGGGGCTACATTTGCGCCACCGGAGCCACCTGCAGCGCCGGCTGTCCCACCAAAAATAACGTGGGCGCGGGGGAAGTGGGAGTGAACTTTTACTTAACCAATAGCCGGGAAGCCTGGTGGCAGGCGGTTGGGGCGGGAGTATACGCGAACGGAAGCGTAAGGAGCGAGCTGCCGCAAGCATCTACCCCCCTGTTAGCGCCTGGGGCAGGGGGAGCCATTGGGGCGCTGATGCGCAGCGGAGGCAGCGTGGATACAGGGGCGGGGGTGATCTCCACCCCCGGCTGCAGTGCCATCACCCGCTACCGCGGCAAGACGATGAATATTGCACTTAATTGTTGAGCGCCCCCTGGTTGACCCAGTCTGTGATAATCTGAATCTGTTCGGCGGTCAACAGCGGTCCGCGGTTGGGCATTTCGCCTTCCACGATTAATTTCACCAGCAGGCTTTCCGCGGCGCTGCCGGGGACAAGCACCGGTCCGTTGCGGGAACCGGCGAGGAGATTGTCATAAGTCAGCAAATCCAAGCCTTCCTTGGTGGTTTCCACGCCGTGACATTTGATACAACGCTCTTCGAAGATCGGATAAACGTCGTTGGCAAAACTGACTGTGGTGTTGGATGCTTCTTCCGTTGCGGGGGTTTCTTCCGTGGGCGGAACGGAGGTGGCTGTGGGTACGGGGGCGGTCGCCGTCACCGTGGGAACGGTTTCGGTTGCGGTGGCAGGCTCGGGCGGAGTCTGAGGCGGTTCCGTCACAGCGGTGGACGATGTTCCACAGGCGGCGAGAATGAATATCAGGAGGAGGGTTGTTAAAGTCAGTATGCGATTTTTCATTTTGCTCTTTTCTTGAAGGTCGAGGAGGGAATTTACCACACGAATATTTCAAAATGATGAAAGATGCCTGGTTTTTCTTACTTTTCGAAGGGATCGGGAACTTCTGCCAGCGGTTTCTCGTTATAAACCTGTCGTTTCCTTAGACCCGTATGAAAAAAGTAGGAGACTCGTAGGGAAATTCCTAGATTTTCTTAATTTTTCCAAAATATAATTCCAAGCCTTGCATGGAAACAAAGGAGAAATCATGTTGAAACCGTTCAAACCCAAAAAAACCGTCCCGAGGAATATGATCTTGTGGGGGCTGGTGGGACTGCTGGTCCTCTCCGGTGTGATTGCCCTGATCATTTCCTTCAACAGCGGGGACGATGGCACAGACGAAGTCAACGCCGTCTATACCAATGCGGCGGCGACGCTCGCCGCCCAGCAGTTGACCCTGCAAGCCGCCTCGCCTTCTGTTACGCCAACGACGTTCACCCAAACGCCTACTTTCACGATTACGCCGCCGGTAAGCCCTACGCTTTCCATCCAGCAGCCGCTTGCCACCAATACGACCGCTCCTTCCTCCGGTGCGGTGGGTTGTAATAATTCGGCTTTCGTAACCGATGTCACCATCCCCGATAACACGGTGGTTGCGCCGGGTCAGGTTTTGACCAAAACCTGGAAACTGCTCAACAACGGTTCCTGCGCGTGGACGGCTACGTATAAAGTGAGTTTCCTTTCCGGCAACGCGATGGGCGGCACGGCGACCCCGATTGGCATTTCGGTCGCTCCGGGGCAGTCTGCGGATATTTCAGTCAAGTTGACCGCGCCCACGACGCCGGGCGATGCGCTCGGTTACTGGATTTTGACCAACGACAGCGGTCAAAACTTTGGCACGTCGTTCTATATCAAGATCAAGGTCGGTGCGGCGGCGACCGGCACGACCACCGTCACACCGACGGTGACGACCGGCGCGGCGACCTCGACAACCGCACCTGCGACTGCCACAGCGACCCAGCCTCTCCCAACCGCGACTCCCACCTCAACGGAGTCTCCGTCGGCTACTCCCACTCAATAACGCTCTGTCCTTGTGCAGGGAAAAGCAAAGCGCGCCGGTTCCTGGAAACCGGCGCGCTTTTTGTCTTCTCGAATGGTCGTCAGGATGAAGTGACGGCATCATTGCGGGCGCTCATGCCTGCTCCGATTTTTCCACTACGATGGTCGCCTCGGTCAGCAGCGCGGCGATGGCTCCGATGGCGGCGAGCTGCGGCGCAAGCAGGACGCCCACCACGCCAAACGTGACCGGGATTTCCATCATGGTCTTGCCTTCCTTGTCCTTGATGATGACCTTGCGGATGTTGCCTTCGTGAATCAATTCCTTGATCTTCGAGATGATCTTTTCGCCTTCGACTCGGAACTCTTCGGTGTGGGTTCGTTCGGACATGCTTCCTCCAGTTCAGGATTTGTTTCGGTAATAGTCAAACCACTTCTCGTCAAGCGGAGCCCATTCGCCGCTCTGGTCGGCGGCATCCTTCCAGTTTTCCTTGCCGCTCCACGATTCGATCTGAATTTCATACACAGATGTACGTTTGAGTTCCCTGTCCGTTGCGGAGCGGTAGTCCCTGTCAATTTTCATCGCGCCGAAGTACTTGTGCACGAGTTTGTGGAGCACGGTGCGTTTTTCGTCGTCATTTTCGATCACGCGCGCCTTGCCGAAGACAATGACGCTGCGATACTGGAGCGAAAACTCCAGCGCAATGTTGGAAGGCAGGAGTTTGCCGAACTCGCTCACTTCCACGCAGACCTCGGGGTGACGCTCGATGTTGGCGCGGATGCGCCCGGCGATATTCGAGTGGAAGATGATGCGGTGATTCGCTTCGTCGTAGAAATAGGTCGTGGGGGTGAGGAAAGGCTGGAGGTCCCAACGGGAGGCGATGTGGGCGATCTCGCCGCGGTGGAGCAGGGCTTTGATCCAGTCATCCCCGCGTTCGTATTCCGGAAGTCTTTGAAAGGCGGTGGGGGGCTGTCCTTGATAGTCGCGGGGCATGGATTGTTCCGTTTACTGGTTGTCAACGAGGAGATGCTTGTACCATCTCCACTGTGCAAAATAACCGATCAACAGGGCTGCGGCTGGGTAGAGCCAATCCCAGCCTTCGACCGATTTGAAATGAAGCAGGAGAAAATAGACCGCGGCGGCGCTTGTGACCGCGCTCAGGGACGCCACTTCAAACGCCATGAGGTTCGCAATGCTAAAGGGTTTATCCGTTGGCGGCAGGGTTTTGGACCTCCACTTGAAGGCGGGCTCGATCTCCTTGTGGCGCTTGATGTAAAACTCCTTAATCACGTTCATCGCCTGGGCGGATTCGTGCCACGCGGCGCGCAGGCGGGCGAGCTGTGCCAGCGTCAGCGCTCCAAGGACGGTCAGGATCAGGAACAAGCCGGCAAACCCAAGCGAGGCGCTCTGCAGGTTGTCTTCCGAAAATAATGCGCCGAGGATGACAGCTGCCAGCGAACCGACCGTGACGAAGTAGAAGGACGTGACGCGCGAACGGTCTTCGTTCGATTGGAATACGGTGTTGGCGATGTAGTTGTATTCGGCTTTCAGGATTTCATCCGGGTTGAGTTTCGGTTTTGCGGGCAAGGTGACGCCCTCCTTTCAAAAAAGGGATTCTATCGTTTTTAACGGGAAGACCATTTTCACCACGACCCTCATGCTGAGGGCTTAGAAAGTGTTTTGAAATTCGTTTATAACCACAGAGGAACACAGATAAATTGGATTTAAAGCACTTAACACTTGCCCCGGGTGCAAGTGCCGGGGAGATCACGAAGGAAAACGCCTATAAAGTGGACGCTTTTTCCTCCTTTGTGTACGTGGTGCCCTTTGTGGTTAGGCTCTTTCCCGTTAATTACGGGAGCGCCAAAAAAGGTCTTGCGGCTCGGCAAGACCTTTGATGTGTTTACGCTTTGAACGCCCATTCGCCCTGGCGCATGACCGGCTCGCGTCTGCCGTCTTTCGTGATGCCGTCAATGTCCATTTGCGGCGAACCGATCATGAAGTCCACGTGGTTGAGGCTGACGTTGCCTCCGGCGGCGATGAACTCTTCATCGTTCAACTCCTCTCCGCCCGTCAGGGTGAAGCGGTAGGCGCGTCCAATCGCAATGTGACAGGAGGCGTTCTCGTCGTAGAGGGTGTTGTAGAAGAGATGTCCGCGCTTGCCGATGGGCGAGGAGGCAGGGACGAGCGCCGCTTCGCCGAGGCGCCGGGAGCCTTCGTCGGTGTCCACCAGTTTTTGCAGGACGGCTTCGCCGCGCTTCGCACTGACCTTTGTGATTCGCCCGTTTTCGAAATGCACCTGGAAGTCCTCGATGAGCGTGCCGCCGTAACTGAGCGGGAAGGTGGCGGAGATGACGCCGTCGGCGCGGCTGCGGTCGGGCAGGGTGAAAACCTCTTCGGTGGGCATGTTGGCGGTGAAAGCGATGCCGTTCTGCGCCATGGATTGCGCGCTGATCCACAGGTGTCCGCTGGGCAAACCGAGGGTGAAATCGGTGCCGGGCGCTTTGTAATGCAGGGCGGTGTATTGTTTTGCCTGCAAATATTTTGCGCGTTCGCGCAGGCTGACGATGTGCTGGTTCCACGCCGCGATGGGATCGGGCTGGTCAATGCGGGCGGTTTCGAAGATCGCCTGCCAGAGTTTTTCCTGTGCCTGTTCGGCAGGCAGGTCGGGGAAGATTTTCTGCGCCCAGGCTTCTCCCGCCGCCGCGACCACGCACCAGTTGATGGCATTGGTGGTGACCTTCTCGCTTATCGGGCTCCAGTTTTCAAGGTGCGCTCTTTGCATGGTTCCAACCACATCGGGGTCGAGCCCGCCCAGCAGGTCGGGATTGGCGCCGACAATGGAGAGCAGGGCGTCGCCGTTTTCGATCATGTTCATGATGGCTTGAATCTGCCATTTGGGGTACTCGTTGAACGAATCCCTGGGGGCGTTTTGGGCGCGAATCCTCAGCATTTCCTCGTCCGCGAAAATGGCATCCACGTACTTCGCGCCGGCGGCGTATGCCGTTTTGGCGATCTCCCGCACGAGCGGGGCAAACTGATGGGGGACGCCGCGCGCGGCTCCCAGCGTGATGATCAGGCGCTGCCCGGCGCGGATGTTCAA
>QMIW01000128.1 GCA_024434165.1 Chloroflexota bacterium
AATGGACAGCCCGTTTTTCGGTATAAAAAACTAACGTGCTTTCCACTTGGCGCAGGGAGACGTTTCCATTTGCATTGTGCGCATGGACATCAACATGGTATCTGTCACCATTGGGAAAGCGGAAGTGAATTTCATGGGCGTTATTTTAGGCAGAGGCGGGCGCTTTGTCAATAGCGGGTTTTTGTAGAACAAGTCTACAGATTTGTTCTACGCACAATAAAAAGGAAGACCAAAACCAGAACTGTCGTGCCGAGACTCCACACGTCGCTGCCGGCGGCGGCATGTTGGGCGAGGGCAAAGAGCGAGACCAGCACAAGCAAAATGAGGAATACAAACGTGTAAAGATAGCCTTTGGATTTTTCCACCAGTGTGCCTGCGATCCACACGATGGGAATGATGTAAAGGATTTGATCGTATGCCCAGAGGTAGATGGTGCTTACAAAGCCGATTAGGATGACGACGTTCATCGCCTCCCACGCGGACATTCCGGCCTGGTTGCGCCAAAGGTAGTATCCAGCCGTCCCAAGCAGGATCAGGCTTGAGGTCCCGCCGAGAAGCGCGGAGCAGGGTGAGGCGCCTTTGCAGGCAAGGTAGGCAAACGCCCACACGTTGGAATGGACTCCGAGCGTCCGATCCATCACGGCATTGCCCGCGCCGAGGAATTTTGCCACCCATTGCGGATCCAGCATGGAGCCGAGAATGAGAAGTCCAATTCCGCCAAGCGCCATGCCGCCTATGGCTTTCCAATCGCGCCGAGCCAGGAGCCGCAAGCCCGCCAACAGGAGGATGGTCAATCCCTGCGGGGGTTTGAGCATGGTCAGGGCAAGGAGGGCGCCGGCGGGAAACGATTTTTCCTTTTCGAGCAGCAGGATCGCGCCGGTTAGAAGCAGGAGCGTGAATGCGCCGATGGCGCCCGTGTACAGCGTCAGGTATTCGGGACCGAAGAAAAACATGAATGAAAACAGAGGCAGCAATAAGCGCCTTTGCGCCGCTTCGCGCCAGCGGTTCAAGAGCAGATGAATGGTGAGCGCAATGAAGAGAAGCGATACAACCTGCCAGAGCAGGTAGGCGCTGCCCATTGGAAAGAAGCCGAACGGCATGCAGAGAACCGCCAGCGGCAGCGGATAGGGAAAGATGCGGTTGGGCTGCCATTTAATTCCGAAGGTTTCGTGTCCCGCCAGATATTGGGTTTCGTTATATGGATTTTCCCCGTCCAGCATCATGCGGCCCGCCAGCCAGAAGAAGGCAAAATTGGAGTTTTGGTAATCGAAGCCTGCGCTGAGCCGCACGCGGATGAAGATCATCCCGCCGATCAGGGCAAGGCTGAGAACGGCGCCGAGGATTTTTTGCAGGCTTGTGTTCATGTCCGTTAAGTAGCCGGTCGTAAGTTTTTGGGAAACAAATTTCTGCTCAAGCTGCCGAGCACGGCGGCGGGAGCGTATTTTTATAAAATACTCAAGGTGCCACCTTCCAATAGATTTTCCAGGTTCCCCGCCCAAAGCCCTCACCCTGCCCTCTCCCATCGGGAGAGGGGGAAGTCATCCCAGAATATATAACCTTGTTTGGGGTGAGGGGAGTCTCTTGAAACCAAGGCAGCAACTCGGGTTAAAATCTATTTCATCCGACTACTTACCAGGTGGTTGTGGGATTCTAATCGAGCAGGTCTTTCAATTTCGCAAACGGCGAATCGGACTCCACCGGGCGGTGACCGCAGTCCTTCTCGTTCAGGTTCTGACCGCATTCCGGGCAGAGACCTTTGCAATCCGGCTTACAGATGGGGTTGATGGGAATCTCCAGCAGGGCGTATTCGCGCAGGAGGTCTTCCAGGTCGAGGTGGGCGTCGTCGGGGAGGAGCAATCCCGAATCGGTGATGGAGCGCTGGTCGAAGGCGAATAGTTCCGTGAACGACCAATCGAGTTCTCCGGCAAACTCGGTGAGGCAGCGCGCGCAGGTCAATGTGGTTTCGGCGCTGAAATCTGCCTGGGCAATCAACCCCTGCGGTGTCTTGCCGACATTGACCACGCCTTCCAGGGCGGTCAACCCCAGGTCGCCGCCGAGGGTGATCTCCTCGATGGAAAACGGGAAATCATGGTTGTAACCGACTTCCTCATGGATGATGAAGCCGACGTTGAAACGAAAGGGTTTGCGGAGATTGGACATGGGGGAAAGAAAGATGAAAGAGGATGGGTGGGTGGTGCGTGGAAAGTGGGAGAAGCAGCCGGCTGCCCGACTATCCGACCACCTGACCACTCGACTACCCAACTATCCAACTACCTAAACTTTTCTGTCAACAATATACCTCGCCAAATTTTCCAGCGCGTCGCGTTCGGCGCAGCCATCCATGGCGTTGAGACAGGCGAGGGCGCGTTCGATGTGCCTTTCGGCTTCGCGCATGGCGAGTTTTGCCGCACCGCTGGCGCGGATGTTATCCACGAGGCGGGTCATGTTTTCGCTGTTGGTCCAACCGCCATTGGGCAGGGATTGGACATCCGGGTCGTTCGGGTTGGATTCGGCGTAGTAGATGGCGGGCAGGGTCACGAGTCCGTTCAACAGGTCCGAGCCGAGCGGCTTGCCGACGGAGGATTGCTCGCCGACAAAATCGAGGATGTCGTCCACAATCTGGAATGCCACGCCGATCTGGTAGCCGAAATCGCGCATGGATTCGATGACGGCGTCGTCTGCCGGGCTGACCATCGCCGCCGCGCGCGAGGTCATTTCGAAGAGGGAGGCGGTTTTGGCATAGATGCGTTTGAAGTAGTTGTCGCGGTTGATGAGCCCGCGCGAGGTGAACATCTGGGTCAGTTCGCCGTTGACGATGATTGCCAGCGTATCGGCGAACAACTTCATCAGCGGGAGGTGGTCGGTATCGGCGGCGAGTTTGGCGGCGCGCGCAAAGAGGAAGTCGCCGGTGAGCACGGTGGCGGGCGGCGACCAGCGTGCGTTCAGCGTGGGCATGCCGCGCCGCAGCAGCGCGCCGTCAATCAGGTCGTCGTGGACGAGCGTGGCGGTGTGAAGCAGTTCCACCGCCGCGCCGAGGGTGATGAGTTTCTCAAGCGGGGCGCCCAGCATGTTTCCGACGAGCAAGCCCAGGGTCGGCCGGATGCGTTTCCCTCCCGCTGCCAGCAAATGGTCGAGCGCGGCGCGCAGGTCTGGATGGGCTTCATCCGCCTGTATCCGCATTCGCTCTTCTACAAGTTTGATTTCTTCTGTGACGGGTGAAAAAAAGGTGACAGCGTTCAAATTACTCTCCCCATGCGAAAAGCCGCGCCGCGTTTGCGGTGGTTTGGGCGGCGATCTCCGCAGGGCTTTTGGAATGGATTTCCGCTATTTTATCAGCAATATGGCGTACAAAGGCAGGTTCGTTCCTTTTGCCGCGAAACGGTACGGGGGTAAGGAAGGGCGCGTCGGTCTCGATGAGCAATTTGGTGATCGGTAACTGCCGGATGATGCTGCGTTTCTCTTCCGCGTTTTTGTAGGTGACGGGTCCCGTGACGCCGATATAAAAATTCAGCGCCAATCCCTTTTGGGCGGTTTCAAGGCTGCCGTTGAACGAGTGCAGGACGCCGGGGTGTTCCGCCAGCCTGCCGCGCAGCCCGCTGTGCCATTCCCCCAGAATTTCCAGCAGGTCAACGGATGCCTGCCCAAACCACGCGTCGCCCTCCTCGCGCATGTGGATGACGACGGGCTTGTCCGCTTCCTTCGCAAACGCCAACTGCATTTTGAGCGCTTCGCGTTGGAATGCCCGTTTTTCCGGTTCTTTCACCCAGTAGTAGTCAATGCCGATTTCGCCAATTGCCGCGACCCTGGGGTGCCGGGCCAGTTCCTTTACTTGTTGAAAAGTTTTTTCGGAGAACTGATCCAGGTCGGTTGGATGGAACCCGACCGCCGCGTACACGCCTGGGTAGGACTCTGCCAGCCGCACCGCCTCCATGCTGGACCGGTGGTGGAGTCCCGGGACCAGAATCCGCACCAACCCTTCAGCCTCTGCGCGTTGAATCACTTCTGCGCGGTCAGAATCGAACTTGGCGTAATCGAGATGGCAATGGGTGTCGGTAAGTTTCACGTGCCAGGTTCCAAGTATCAGGTATCCAGTTTGCCGATGTCAAATGACCTGGCACCTGACACTGGCGCATGTGACACGTTATTTTATCCCTGCCACCTTCAACCCGTCCTGCAGGATCGCCTGCACCTTATCGGCGTGGCGGGTTTCGCAGTACACGCGCAAGATCGGTTCGGTCCCGGAGAAGCGGATGAGCATCCAGCCGCCGTCTTCGAGTTTGAACTGGAAGCCGTCAACTGTGATGAGGTCGGTCACCTTCAGCCCGCCGAGGGTTTTGGGGTTGTTGTCGAGGATGATCTTCTCGCGCGCGGCGCGGTCGCCTGTGAAGGGACTATCCACACGGTCGTAGAAGTATTCGCCGCCAACTTTGGCAAACAAGTCTTTGAGCAATTGAGTTGGCTTCTTGCCGGTCTTGACCATGAAATCGAGCATGTACAAGCCCGCCAGAATCCCGTCGCGTTCGGGCACGTTGCCGCGGAAGGCGTAGCCGCCGCTTTCCTCGCCGCCGATGAGCGCGTTCGTCTCGGTCATCTTCGGCGCGACATACTTGAATCCCACGCCGGTCTCATGGACGGGCACACTGTACATCTCGCCGAGCCGGTTGAGCATGTTGGTCGTCGAAAGCGTTTTGACGATGTCGCCGCGTTCGCCGCGAATTTCGAGCAGATAGTAGGCAAGCAGGGCGTACACGCGCAGCTGGTTGATGAACTCGCCGTTCTCATCGCCGATACCGCAGCGGTCGGCGTCGCCGTCGGTGATGAGCAGTACATCGGCTTTGTTTTCGACGGTCGCCTTCAAGCCCGCGTCAATGTTCGGGCGGATGGGCTCGGGACGTTTCATCTCCGGGAATGATGGATTGCGTTCGTTGTGGATTTCGATGATCCTGGTCTTGCCGCCGCCGAGCAGGCGGGTGAACCAGCCCGCGCCGTTGCCCCACATCGCATCCACCATCACGGTCAAGCCGGCGTCTTTGATGGGCTGCAGGTCAATCAGACCGTCGCGGGTGAGATGTTCGATGTACGGCGCCGCCGCATCGAATTTGACGATCTCGCCTGCGGCTTCGGCTTCCTTGTAGCCTTTGCGCTTCACATCCTTGATGTCGTCGGGAATCCCAGCTTCGATCTGCTTCAAGCCTTCGGGGTCAATCGCGCCGCCCGTCTCATTGCGGACCTTGAAGCCGTTATCGGTGGGTGGGTTGTGACTCGCGGTGATATTGACCGCACCCGCGGCTTTTTTATCCACCACAGCATAGGCAATGACCGGCGTGGGGGTCGCGCCGTCGGTGAGGTACACCTTCAAGCCGTTGCCAGCCAGCACTTCCGCGACGGCGGCGGCGAAGTTCTCCGAGTGGAAGCGTTTGTCGTGACCGACCACGATCCACTGTCCCTTTTTGCCCTGCGCGAGCATATACGATGCAAATCCCTGCGCGGCGCGGCGGACGTTGTCGAACGTGTAATCCTCCGCGATGACGCCGCGCCAGCCGTCCGTGCCGAAAACGATTTTTTGAGTCATGAGTTTCTCCTGAGAAAAAATACTCGCAAAATTATACCCGTCACAGGCATAAATAACTCAAGTTGCCACCTTCCAATAGATTTTCTAGGTTCCCCGCCCAAAGCCCTCACCCTGCCCTCTCCCATCGGGAGAGGGGGAAGTCATCCCAGAA